>JALZBE010000086.1 GCA_030947665.1 Vulcanimicrobiota bacterium
CCCGAGCGCGAAGGCGACCCGGCCGCCAGAGACGTCGCCCGAACGCCCCCGCGAGCGCCCGGAGACCGCGGCGCCCGCCGCCGAACCGCCGCCCGAACCGCGCCCGAACGCCTCGGAGCCGGACGGGTCCAGCGCGGGCGACTCGGCTTCCCCGCCGGCCTCGGCTCAAGACGCGGCGCCGTCGAACGGCGCGCCGCCCCGCCCGGCACGGCCGCCTCGTGCCCGCAAGAGCCGCGCGAAGCCGAAGCCGGATGCTTCCGCGCAGCCTGCGCCGCCTGCGACCGAACCCGCGGCTGCATCTGAGCCCGAACCCGTCCCCCATCCCGTACCGGCACCCCCGCCCGGGCCGGCACCGATACCCAAACCGAAGCCGAAGCCCGAACCGACGCCGGAACCCGAACCAACGCCGGAGCCCGAGCCGGCGCCGAAGCCCGAGCCGGCGCCTCAGCCGCCCGCTGCAAAATCCGCGGCCAAAGCGCCCGCGCCGAAACCGCCGTCGTCCAAGCCTGCGGCGGCGAAGCCGGTCGCGGTGAAGCCCGTCACGGCCAAGACCGTCGCGGCAAAGCCGGCGGCGGCGAAATCCGCGCCGGCGAAAGCCCCGGCGAGTGCCCGAACGGCCAAGCCGGCGGCGGCGAGCGCCAAGAGCGCGCCGGCGCGGGCGGCGGCGTCGAAGTCCGGACCCGTGAAGGCCGGTACGAAGAAGCCCGCACCCGCCAAGGCGCCTGCGAAGAAGGCGGCGCCGGCACGCGGCACGGCCAAGAAGGCCGCGCCGGCGAAAAAAGTCGTGCCCGTGAAGAAATCGCCGGCGAAGAAGCCGGTGCGCGCGGTCGCCAAGAAGGCCGCGCCGAAGAAGGCTGCCGCGAAGAAAGCGCCGCCCGCGCGCAAAGCGCCCGTTCGCAAACCGGCCGCCAAAAAGACCGCGAAAAAGACGGCGGCGAAGCGTCGTTAGGAGGGATGCCCTTGCGTAAACTCGTGATCGGTGCGTTCGCATGCGCGCTGTCCGTGAGCGCGTGCTCGAAGGTCGGCGAAATAAGCACCACCGGCGGAACGACGCGCGGGGCGGGGACCGTCCCGGGTGAGCTGCGCGTCGCGACGCAGCGCTCGCCCAACACGCTCAACCCCATCTTGTCGGCGAACACCACCGAAGGCTTCGTCAACCGGCTGTCGTTCGACACGCTGGTGAGCGTCGACGGCGCCGGCAAGAAAACCGTGCCGATCCTCGCCACCGAAGTCCCCACGCCGGCCAACGGCGGGATCAGCAAAGACGGTCTGACGATTACGTACCACCTGCACTCCGGCGTCAAGTGGCACGACGGCGTGCCGTTCAGCAGCAAGGACGTCAAGTTCTCGTGGCAAGCGATGATGAACACCGCGAACAACGTGAACGCGCGCGTCGGCTACGAGGACGTGCAGTCGGTCGATACGCCGGACGCGAACACCGTGGTCTTCCATCTCAAGCACAAGTTCGCGCCGTTCGTCGACACCGTGTTCGCCGAGAGCGACAACCCGGTCTGCATCCTGCCGGAGCACGTTCTTTCGAAGTTTGCGAACCTCAACCGCATCCCGTTCAACCAGCAGCCGATCGGCACGGGGCCGTTCAAGGTGGCGCGCTGGATCCGCGGCGACCACATCGAGCTGGTCGCCAACGACGACTACTTCCTGGGCAAACCAAAGCTTCGCCGGATCGTCGTGCGCGAGATCCCCGACGAGAACACGTCGCTCAACGCGCTGCGCTCGCACGACGTCGACTACATCTTCGAGGCCTCGCCCGAGCTCTACAAGACGATCAAGGCCCAGGGCAATACCGATATCAATGTCGTGCTCAACGACAAGCCGCAGACGCTGCAGATGCTCGTGAACACGTCGCGTCCGCCGCTCGACGACATCCGCATCCGCCGCGGGCTGGCATACGCGGTCGACAAGCAGGCGCTGGTGGACAAGAACACGGGCGGCAGCGCGGTGGTGGCGTGGGCGGATCAACCGCCGTTCCAGTGGTCGTACACGGACGACGTGATGAAATATCCCGCGGACGCCGCCAAGGCGCGCGCGCTGTTCGCCGAAGCCGGCTACGCGCCGGGCCCGGACGGCATCATGCGCAAGAATGGGAAGCCGCTGTCGTTCACGCTCAGCTACAACGTCGAGAACGCGACGCGCCGTCTCGTCGCCGTGCAGGTGCAGGCGATGTTCAAGGCCGTCGGAGTCGACGCGCAGATCAAGACCTATCCGGCCAACCTGCTGTTCGCCACGTACGGTCAAGGCGGCATTCTTACCACCGGTAAGTACGACCTCAACATCTCCGGCTGGATCGCGGGACAGGATCCGGACGACCACTCCGAGTTCGCGAGCGATCAAATCCCCAAACCGTCGCACCCGGACGGCGTCAACTACACGCGCTACCAGAACGCAGAGATGGACGCCGAGCAAAAAGCCGCGCTCGCGAGCTACGACCAAGCCGTCCGCAAGCCGCACTACGTCAAGATCCAGCAGCTGCTGGCGCGCGATCTGCCGGTCATCTACATCTGGTTCCCGCGCCAAGCGCAGCCGATCGTCCCGGACTTCAAGAACTTCGCGCCCAACCCGGTCAACGAGTCGTGGAACGCCTATCAATGGGAGATCTGATGGGGAGGGCGCTCTAGTGTTCGACGAGCCGTCCTCCAGCCCGATCGCGCGCATCCCGGAGCTGCGCTGGCTGCGCGGGGTCATCATGGAGAAGGCGCTGACGCGCGGCGACTACCTGCTCTCCGGCGGCGCGCGCAGCGACTACTACATCGACAAGTTCAAGCTGTTCGCGGACCCGCACGTGCTGCGCCGCATCGCGCGCATGTTCGCGCCGATCATCTCGGAGATCAACCCGGACGTGATCGGCGGGACCGAGCTGGGCGGCGTGATCATCGCGACCGCCGTCTCGCAGATGACCGGCCTGCCGATGATCGTCGTGCGCAAACAGCCCAAGCAGTATGGCGCATTCGCGGAGGAGTACGTCGAGGGACCGTTCGTGCGCGGGCAGCACATCTTGCTGCTGGAGGACGTCGTCACCAGCGGGCGCGAGCTGCTTACCGCGCAGCGCCGGCTCGAAGAACTGCACCTCAAAGTCACCCCGCACGCCATCGTGTCGCGCGGTTTGGCTCCGGTCAACTCGCTGATCCAGTTCTCGCTGCCGCGCGGCGAAGGCGGCCCGCGCCAGAATTAGGCCGATCTAGCCGCGCAGGTCGAACGTGTGGTGGTCGTCGGCGACAAGAATCTCGCCGCGAAAGATTGCGCGCGCCGCCTCGTCGAGGTCGCGGGACGTCGACTCCGCACCGTAGTGCGACAGCACCAGCCGGCGAACGTTCGCGTCGCGCGCCATGGCGGCCGCGTCGGCAGCCGTCGAGTGACCGCGCAGGCCTTGCTCCACCGCACCGTGCAGCAGCGTCGCCTCGCACACGAACACGTCGCACTCGCGCGCGAGCGCGACGACGCGCTCGTCCGGGGCGGTGTCCGCCGAGTAGGTGACGCTCGCGCCGTCGCGCTCCCAGCGCATCGCGAACGCAGGGATGTAATGCGCGGTGTGCGCGAAGCGCAGCGTCGCGCCATCGATCGCGAGCGGCTGCGACGGGTCGTACTCTTGCAAGGCGAACACGTCGTCGAGAAACGCGCCCGGCTCGCGGGGGAACGCGGCGACGAACGCGCGCAGCATGGCCAGCCCGCCGGGCGGAAGGTAGACCGGGAGCTTGTGCGCACGGCGCCGCGGACCGTACTTGAGCGCGTAGCGCAATGGGATCAAATCGATGAAATGATCCGCATGCATGTGGCTGATCACGACCGCGCCGAGCGTGTCGTAGTCCGCGTGGCGCCGCAGGTTCGCAAACGCGCCGGTGCCCAGATCCATCACGATCGGCGTTTCGCCGTCGTCGACGAGATACGAACTGCACGCACGATCGGGTCGCGGGATCGAGGAGCTCGATCCGGCGATTGTCAACCGTGACGTCGCGGTCAGAGCGATCGGACTGCCTCGAGGACGGCGGCGGCATGTCCCTCGACGGAGACGCGCGGCCAGGTTTTCGCGACGGCTCCGTCCGTGCCGACGACGAACGTCGACCGCTGGACGCCGATGCTCTTCTTCCCGTACATGTTCTTCTCGACGATCACGCCGAACGCGTCGCAGATGGCCGACGACGTGTCCGCGAGCAGCGGAAAGTTGAGCGAGTATTTATCGGCGAACTTCTTCTGCGCGTCGACTGTGTCGCGGCTCACACCGACGATGTCGCTGCCCGCCGCGTCCAAATCGTCCTTGAGGTCGCGAAACGCCTGCGACTCGGCCGTGCAGCCCGGTGTGTCGGCTTTCGGATAGAAATAGACCACGAGCTTACGGCCTTTGAAACCACGCAGCTTGACGCTGCGGCCGGTTTGGTCTTGGGCGCCGACGTCCGGAACCTGCGCACCCGCTTCGAGCACTAAGCCTCCTTCGATTCTTCAGGGTGGTTTCGACCCACTCAGGTGGTCCCCGCCGCGACCGCTTCCCCGTTCTGCGGGAGCCCGGATTTGAACTGCGAGAGCGGCACGAGGAAGAGAACCCGGTCGAAAGGCTCCGTCTCCTCGAAGGCGTCGACGTGGTGGAACGCGCCGTTCCGCCAGACGCCGAGCGGGATGCAGTCCTGCGCCGAAGGCGGTTGAGGCTCCTGTTCCTCGACCCGTTCGGCCAGGCTGTAGGCGTCGTCGCCGAGCACGATCCGCCCGCGCGTCTTCGCAAACCGCGAGATCATCGCGAACACCGGCGCGGCGAGCGCCGCCGTCGAGTACGTGCGGATGCCCTTGAAATGGCGTGCGATGGAGTCCGCGAACGCCTGGTCCTGAACGCGCATGACCACCGAGGCGTGCTTGCTGCGCGCGAGCACGCCGAGCGCAATCTCCAGGTTGGCGGTATCGCTGTCGGTGGCCGCGATGACGGCGCGTGCGTGCGGGATGTTGCAGAGGTCGAGCGTCGCGTCGCGGGTGGCGTCGCCCGTGATGAGCTCGATCCCGCCCCGGTTCGACATCTCGACGAGGACTGGATCGTTTTTCAGCTCCACCACGACGACGTGCCGGCCGAGCGCGCGCAGGTATTCGACGACGCGCGTGCCGACGTTCCCGCAGCCGAACACGAGGATGTGGCCGCGGGTGCGAATCTGCCGCAAGCCTTGGATCGCGGTGAACTGCGCGCGGGTGAGCGCACTCGTGGCGAACGCGATGAAGACCCCGATCGATGCGACGCCGGCGAACATCAGCAGGCTCGCCGCGATAAGCGCAACGCCGCTCGGCGACGCGTGTGCCGCGCCGGCGGCCTGCAGCGGCGTGATGTCGCCGTAGCCCGTACTCGTGAAGGTGGTCGCGACGAAATAGAACGCGGTAATCGGATCGAGATGCAACGCCGCGGCAAAGTACACGACCGCGGCGACGAAGATCGCCGCGGCGCCGGCCGCGGCGCGAATCACGATCGGATATTCCGCCCAGACGCGCCGCATACGCTCCGTCGCGCTGGTTCGCACACGATCTCGCAAGCGGTCGCGCTGTTCCGCCCGCTCCGCCGGGCCGGCTTCGTGCGCCGCCTCGAGTCGCTCGATGCGAGCGAACACCGTCACTTGATCTTCGGGCGCGAAGGCGTGCGACGGCGGAACGTCGCGCGACCCGTTCAGCGCGACGACGCGGCCGCACAGCCGGTGCTGCGCCGAACCGGCCGTGAGCCCGGCCATGCCGAACTCCGCCGCGGTGCGGGTCGCAAACGCGGTCAGTACGCCGCCGGGATCGGGGAACCGCAGCGCGCCGAAGCAGCCCGGATCGAGGGCGGCCGCCGCGAACGCCGACGCGGAGTGCGACGCGAGCGAGAGCACGGAGCAGTTGGTGAGGTGCTGCTCGAGCTTGACCCCGAGGGTGCGGTTGAACTGGCGCATCACGATGCGGATCTTGGGGTTGAGGTCGCGCGCCTTGAGCGCGACCTGGAGGTTCAGCCGGTCGTCATCGGACAGAACCATGATCGACTCGGCGTCCGGTACGCCCGCGTCGCGTAATACCGCGTCGTCGTCCGGCGCGCCGGGAACGTAACAGCAGTGCTCGCCGAGCGCGGCCAGCTTCGCCGCGAGCTCTCGATCGTGCATCCACACGACCGCCGCCCGGTGTCCATGCGTTTCGAGCAGCTCCTCGCACACGCGGATCGCGAGCCCGTCGCCGCCCACGACCAGAACCAGAGGGACCGCATTCATGTCATCATCGTCGGCACAAACCGCGCACCCGCTCGCAGAGCGTCTCATCGGCCTCGCTCGCGAGCACCCGTTCGACGGGCCCGTGATCGAGATAGGCACCGGTTCGGGGCGCAACACGCGGGCCCTCGTCGATGCAAGCATTCCGGTGCTGAGCGTGCCGGACAGCACGCCGTACACGCAATTACCGGGCGGCCGCGAAGAGTACGGCGCGGCGCTATCGACCCACGCTTATCTGCACGGCACGAGCGCGAAGCTGCGCGCCGGGATCGCGGAGTTGCGGCGCGTGCTGCGCCCGAACGCGCCGGTCTTCATCACGCTCGGCTCGTTCAAGGACGCGCGCTACGGGCTCGGCATCCCGTTCGACGAGCGCAGCTTCGCGCCGGGCGAGGGTGCCGAGCTCGGCATCCCACACGCGTACTTCGACCACGACGGCGTGATCGAACTGATGCTCGGCTATACGATCGAGTCGATGGAGGAGGTCGACGTCGACGAGATCGCCGGCCGCTGGGCGCACGCCGACGACGACATCGTCGCCGGCAGGGTGCACTGGTTCATGGTCGCCCGCCGCAGCTAGTCGCGTTTGGTTGCGATGAGGTCCTGCATCGGGCTCGACGCGTTGGCGTAGAGCCGCTTCTCCATCCGGCCGGCGAGGAACGCGTCGCGTCCCGCTTCGACCGCGAGCCGCATCGCGCGCGCCATGCGCACCGGGTCGTTCGCCGCCGCGATCCCCGTGTTCATCAGCAGCGCGTCGACGCCGAGCTCCATCGCGAGCGCGGCGTCCGATGCCGTGCCGACGCCGGCGTCGACGATCACCGGTACGTTCGCGCGCTCCTTGATGATGCGGATCGAGTACGGGTTGCAGACGCCGAGGCCGCTGCCGATCGGCGCGGCGAGCGGCATCACGGCTGCGCATCCGACTTCCTCGAGGCGCTTGCACGCGACCGGATCGTCGACGATGTAGGGCAGCACCGTGAAGCCCGCGCGCACGAGTTCTTCCGCTGCGAGGATCGTCTCGCGCGTATCGGGATAGAGCGTCTGCGGATCGCCGATCACTTCCACTTTGATCAAGTCGGTGCCGAGCGCTTCGCGTGCGAGCTTGGCGGTGAGCACGGCGTCCTTCGCGGTGTAACAGCCGGCGGTGTTCGGCAGCAGCGTCATGCGCGTGCGGTCGATGTAGTCGACCAGCGTCTTGCCGCTCTTATCGTCGAGGTGCATGCGGCGAATCGCGACCGTCACCACTTCGGCTCCGCTCGCGAGGTGCGCTTGCCGCATGATTTCGAGCGACGGGTACTTGCCGGTGCCGACGAACAAGCGCGACGAGAATTCGTACTTGCCGATCTTCAGTGTGTCGGTTTGCGTCTGCATGCGTCAGCCTCCCGCGACCGCGACGATGATCTCGAGCCGATCGCCGCCGCGCAGCACCGTGGCCGCGTGGCGCGTGCGCGGCACGACGTCGTCGTTGAGCGCGACCGCGGTACCGTCGCGGCGCACGCCGAGCGCTTCCAGGAGACTGTCGAGCGTCGCGCCGTCCGCCATGTCGCGGAGCTCGCCGTTGACCGTGATCGTCACGCGGTCCCGTTCGCGGCGGCGGTCGCGGCCTCCGTCCCGGCGCGTGCCGGAGCGAACGGCGCCAGCGCGCCCGCGTCACCGTTCGCGACGAGGTCCGCGATCAGGCGCGCGGTGATCGGCGCGAGCAGGATGCCGTTGCGGAAGTGCCCGCTCGCGACGACGTAGCCGTCGAGCGCGGTCGGGCCGAGATACGGCCGGCCGTCGTGCGAACCGGGCCGCAGCCCGGCCCACGTCTCGACGACGGCGAAGCTCGCCAGCGCGGGCGCGACGGCGAGCGCCGCGTCGAGCAGATCATGCATGCCCGCCGCGGTGACGCGCGCATCGAAACCGCGTGTTTCGACGGTCGCGCCGACCAGCAGCCGGCCGTCGCCGCGCGGCACGAGATAGCGATGGCCGAGCCACACGACCGCGCGCACCGCGTCGCGCGGCACCGCGAGCGCGAGCAT
>JALZBE010000486.1 GCA_030947665.1 Vulcanimicrobiota bacterium
AAGCACGTCGACTACGTGTTCGACCTTACGCCGAAGAAGGGCGCACCGGCGTTCGCGTTCACGCAGGTGACGATCGACGGCGTGACGTTTTTACCGGCCGCGGTGTCGTTCGCGACGGGCCAGCACGGCGGGCGCGGTCAGGTGACGTTCGCGAAGTCGGATCGCTGGTGGGTGGCGCGCAGCGCGGCCGCGCAGGCGAACGTGCCGGGCGGCGTCGCGCGCGAGCACCTCACGTTCTCGCGCTGGCGATTCCCCGCGACGCTTCCGCCGTCGACGTTCGCCGCACCGCGCCCGCTGGCGACCCCGCGGCCCGACGTCGTGCCGCCTAGCTGATCCGTGCGCGGCGGATACGCACGCCGCCGGGCCCGACGCGAAGGACGTGCGGTGACGGGGGCAGCGCCGGGGGGCGACGCCGCTCGAGCAGGGCGGTGAACAGTGGGCCCGGCGCCACCGGGAAGCGCACGGCATGCTGCGTGCTTGCCGCGACGCTCGTGACGATCGTGCGCTCCAGCTCCACGATCGCGCGCAAGTAGCGCACGTCGAGCGCCTCGCGTTCGACGAACGCGAGAAAGCCTTGCGCCTCGACCAACGGGAAGCGCTCCGGCGCGTTCGTGGCCGCATAGCGCTCGAACAATGCGGTGAACGCCTCGACGCCGAGCTCCGCCATCAGCAGCCGAACGGTGAACGGCAGCACGCGCAGCAGCGCGCTGCCGCGCGCTTGGCGCACGAGCTCGGCGACGAGCGCGACACGGTCGCCGTCGACGGCGACCAGCGCGTCGACGATCGTGCCGGTGACGGAATTCGCGTGCGCGGCCAGCTCGCGCGCATCGCCGGCACGAACCGGCTCGAGGTCCGGTACGGTGACGCTGCGGCGCGTCGCGCGCGCGGCCGTTCCGCGCAGCGACCAGAGCTCGTGCAGCGCTTCGAGCTGGGTGCGGAGCGCCTGTGGCGACACGCCGCTCAGCGAGTCCGGAATCGCTTCGAGCACGATCGCGCGCAGCGCCGGGAGCCGCGGCACGATGCGCGCAGCGATCGTCATGAGCTCGGGGTCGACGAGCCCGCGGTGCGCGTCGAGGTACGCGCCGCGGTGCATCTGCCCGCCCGCGAGATGGACCTCCCACACGCGGTCGAGCGGCAAGGCGTCGACGACCTGCTCGAGCGGCGCGCGACCGTTGCGCTCGTTCGCCCAAAGATTATGCAGGTCGAGCAGGATCCCGCAGTCCGCGGCCTCGGCGACCGCCGCGAAGAATGCACCATCGGCGAGCTCGTCGCGCGCGTCGTCGAAATAGTTCGTGCCGGTTTCGAACGCGACGGGCCGTTCGACCGCGTCGCGCAGCGCGCGCAGGCGCGCCGCCGCGACGCGCACGCACGCGTGCGTCTGCGGCGGCGGCAGCAAGAATCCCGTCCACACCGGCGCGCCGCGAACGACCGCGCGATCGTAGCTCAGGTGCTCGCTGACCCACAGCGGGTTCAGGATCGCCGCGTCGCGCGCGAGCCGTTCGAGATCGTGTGCCGGTGGTGCGACCGCGTTGGCGACGGGAAGCCCGACGCTGTGCAGCAGCGTCGGAATCCCGAGCGATGCGACGTGTCGTGGAAACTCCTCGTTCGCGTGAACCGGGCGCGTCGCGTCACCCGGCCGCATCCAGTACAGTTGCGGCTCCATCTCGACGACGTCGAGCAGCGAGCGATCGACGACATCCGCGAGCTCACGGGTGAAGAGCACCATCCCGACACCCGCGGGTGCGACGTCGTCGATCGAGCGCACTGCCGTTACGGTCCGACTTGGATCTGCTTCGCGTTGACCTGCACGTTGTGTGCGAAGAGCTCACCCTCGTTGATGAGGTGGATGTCGAATCCCGAGATACACCCGCCGCAGCCGGCGTCTTTGAGCACCTGCGCGAGGAGCCCCTGCGCGTGCTTGAGATCTTGATGCGGTCCGCCGATCGCGACGACGACGGCCTTCGTACGTGCAGCCATGGATAAAATCTCCCTTGACGATACGGGCGGTGGCCCCGCTCCGCCCACGCCGCTTCGCTAGCTTGCTTGGATTCCACCTCTTGACGACCACTGTGACAGGGTCACACTTCCGAACCGCAGGCTTGCCGGGCGGCGTAGTGACGGCATGAGAACAGCGCTCCTAGGCGCCGCCGCGTTGCTCGCGTTGACGGCCGCCGCCCCTGCTGCCCGGACGAGCACCGCGGTCCACATCCGCGACGACGCCTTCGTCCCGGCCTCGCTCACCGTGAAGGCCGGCGACAAGGTCACGTTCGTCAACGACGACGACGACGCGCACACCGCGACCGCCGACGATGCGGCGTGGGATTCCGAAGGCCTCAACCAGGGCCAGAAATGGACGCATGTGTTCACGAAAGCGGGCAAGGTCGCTTACCACTGCACGGTCCATCCGATGATGCACGCCACGATCGTCGTGGAGTCGGCAAGCCGCTCAAGGAGCGCCACGTGAAGCGGCGCGATTTCGTCGGCCACGTCGCGTGGACCGGCGCGGGCATCCTGTACGTCCTGGGCGCCGACGGCATCGTGCGCGCGACCGCGGACGCGTCGCCGAAGTCGTTCGGGTTCGTGCAGATCAGCGACAGCCACATCGGCTACGCCGGCCCGGCCAACGACGACGTACGCGGCACGCTCGGCAAAGCCGTCGCTTCGATCAACGCGATGCCGGTGCAGCCGGCGTTCGTCATGCACACCGGCGACGTGACGCACTTGAGCAAAGTCACGGAGTTCGACGACGCGCGCGCGATCCTGAGCACGCTGCGCGCGCCGCTGATCACGATCCCCGGCGAGCACGACGTGATCGGCGCGGAAGGTCCCAGGCGCTACGCGGCGGCGTTCGCGCGCAAAGACGCCGCGGGCCGCGGCTGGTCGGCGTGGGATCAAGGCGGGATCCACTTCGTCTCGCTGATCAACGTCGGCGAAGGCGAGACGATGGGCATGCTCGGCGACGAACAGCTCTCGTGGCTGGCGAACGACCTCGCGGCGCGCAAGCCCGACACGCCGCTCGTCGTGTTCGGCCACGTGCCGCTGTTCGCGGCGGCGCCCGAGTGGGGCTGGACGACGACCGACGGCACGAAGGCGATCGCGCTGCTGCGC
>JALZBE010000487.1 GCA_030947665.1 Vulcanimicrobiota bacterium
GAGCGTCTTCAAGGGCGCGGCGATCTACGCCGGCGGTGTCTACCACTGCGCGCAGAACAGCGTCGCGCTCGCGCTCACGACGTGCGGCGGAGAAACGATCAACGGTCAAGCGCTCTACCAGAACACGCTCGCGCAGTCGGAGGCCTACCTCGACCAGCAGTCCGCCGCCTCGACGATCGATACCGCATCGAACCTGTCGGGACAGCCGGTGTATCTGTGGTCAGGTACGAAAGACTCCGTCGTCAACCCGCAAGAGATGGCAGACCTCAACAGCGAGTATCTGCACTACGGCGCGCACGTAACGTTCGACAACGCGTTCGTCGCGGACCACGGCTGGGAGTCTCCGACCGGTGAGGTGCCGTGCGGTACGGCCGCAAGCCCGTTCATGATCGCGTGCGCCCAAAACGGTCAGCTCTACGATTCGGAGCAGAAGTGGCTGGCGCTCTTCTTCGGGACCTTGAACGCGCGCGCAAGCGCACCGCAAGGCAGTCTGATGCGCTTCGATCAGACCGAGTTCGGCGCCGGCGCTGGGAACTCGATGGACACGAACGGGACGGTCTTTGTGCCGCAGGCGTGCGCGGCCGGCGCGACCTGCGGCTTCGTCGTCGCGTTCCACGGCTGCAAACAGGGTCACGCGTTCATCGGCGACCGCTGGGTGGTCGAGAGCGGCATCGATGAATGGGCCGACACGAACAAGATCATCGTGCTCTATCCGTATGCGGTGGCCGCTCCCGGACCGACGCCGTACAATCCGAACGGCTGCTGGGACTGGTGGGGCTACGACGACGCGAATTATTCGCTCAAGAGCGGCACGCAAATGAACATCGTGTACAAGATGGTGCAGCGCGTCACGGGCAGCCCGTGATGCTCAGTGCTCCTGAAATTCGCTACGAAACCGCGATACGGAGCGGTTTCGGCAACGTCCCGGTGACAAGAGCGTTCGCGATGCGCAGCGGGTCGTAATCCGACACTCCCACCACGTCGGTGTCGTCCGCATTGCGGCGGGCCGCGCGTAGGGCTTCGATCGCTTCCGGGAGGGCGAATTGTTCGCCGACGTAGCCTGCGACGAAGCGGCCGCCGCGGATCTCGCCGCGTGCTTCGAGACGGCGCAGCGCGCCGAGGAGTTCGCGCCACGGCGGGGCCAGCGTTTCGCGGGCGACGACGTCGCGGAAAACCACGCCCCAGCGTTCGAGCAGGCGGCGTGCGAACGTTTCCGGCTCGATGCGTTCCGTTGCCGACGCCAGGAGGGTCCAGCGGCCGCTCGACGATCGTGGGCGGGCGCGCAAGCCTTTGTCGCCCAGGCGGCGCTTCGCGTCGATCAGCGAGCGCAGCGCGTCGAAACCGTCCGCCGTTACCAGGCCTGCGGCGACGAGTTGCCAGAGCGCTTCTTCCACTTCGGCCGGGAGGCGTTTGGTGCCGCGGACGATGTCGGCGAAGAACGGTGCGCCACGGCGACCGATCTCTTCCAGCACCTCGCGTGCTGCGTGCGAGAGCGCGGCATTTTGCTCGCCGTCCCGCGCGACGATGAGCGTTTCGCCGTCCTCGCGTTTGAACAGTGCGATCGGCGCGATTTTCGTCGGGCGGATGCGGCGCTGGCGTTGGTCCGCTTCGACTGGGGTCAGTGCGGGGTGCGGCGATAGGCGGCCCCACATCACTTCGCCGGAGTAGCAAAGCTGGTCGAGATATTCGCGCTTGTAGCGCGTTATGCGCGCGGGGAGGATCGATGCTTCCCACGCCGCGGCGGGGATCTCGTAGCCTTCGAGCTGCTTGATGATCTGCAGCGTGCCGTCGATGCCGTGCAAGCGCGACGTCGGCGCGACGTGCTGCCAGCGGTAGAGGAAACGCACATATTCCGCCGTCGTGACGGGTTCGATCTCCCGCCGCAGCGTGCCCAGCGTCAGGCGGTGGATGCGCGCGAGGACGCGACGGTTGCAGAACTCCTCGACGTCGGCGCCGCGGAAACGGCCGCGCAACACTTGGCCTTCGGTTTCGAGCCGGATCAGTGCCGCGTCGATCGCGTCGGCATCGACCGCGAAGCGTTCGGCGAGCTCCGCCACCGTCACCGGACCGCTCGACTCCAGCCAGCCGCGAACGATCTCGGCGATCGCGTCCTCGGGGCGTTCGGGCAACGGCTGCGACGGCGCGATCGCGGCAATCTCCGGCTGCGCCGTTGCGTCGGGATAGGCGGCGCGCGCGAGCGCGAGGCGTTCAGCACACGTCCAGAAGCGCGCTTCGCTTTCGGGGTTCGTCGTCAACGTCACCGTCACCGTCGTCGCGCGGCGTTGCGCGACGAGCTCGTCGAACCACGCCGCCCATTCTTCGACCGGCGGCAGGATGACGAGCGTCGCGAGCGCGTCGTGAAGCTCGTCGGCGTCGCGGACGACCGGCCACACCGATTCGGTTACTTCGGCGATCGCCGCGGGGTCGAGGATGCCCGCGCCGTCGGCATCGGTGCGGATCGTGCGGCGCAGCGTTACGGCGCGCGCGCGGCGCTCTTCGAGCGGCGCGTCGTCGAGGTACGCGTACGGGTTGGCGTTGAGGATCTCGTGGCTGAACGGCGACGGCTCCGCGGTGTCGACCGCGACCGTCTTGATCGCGCCGCTCTCGACCGCGCGCAGCACCGTCGTCAGGCCCGCGAGGTCCATCGCTTCGTTGAGGCAGTTGCCGATCGTCTCGCGCACGAGCACGTGATCCGGGATGCGAATCGGGCCGGTGAGGTTCTCCGCGCAGGCAGCCGCGTCGGGGAAGCACGACGCCAGCAGGTCGTCCGCGCGCATCCGCTGCAACTGCGGCGCGACCTTCTTGCCGCCGCGCATGCGCAGGATGGCGAGCGCGCGCGTCGCGTTCCAGCGCCAGCGCGCGGCGAACATCGGCGCGGTGAGCAGCGCCTGCGTCAGCGTCGCTTCGACGCTGGCCGACTTCACGTACTCGAACACGATCTCCAGCGGGAACGCGTGCTGGTCGCTGAGCGATAGCACGAGGCCGTTGTCGGTCGCGGCAGCTTGCAGCTCGATGTTGAACGACCGGCAGAACTTTTTGCGCAGCGCCAAGCCCCACGCGCGGTTGATGCGCGCGCCGAACGGCGTGTGCAGGATCAGTTGCATGC
>JALZBE010000087.1 GCA_030947665.1 Vulcanimicrobiota bacterium
GCGCGGGTGAGGTCGCCGCCCGCGACCGCGCAGCGCGTGCGTTTCGCCAGCGCCGCGATGCCGTCGTAGGCTTCGAGCAGCCACGCCGTGCCGGTGTCCGGCGGGAAGCCGACCGCGATGGTCGCGAGCACCGGCCGCGCGCCCATCGCGGCGACATCGGACAAGTTCGCCGCGAGCGCGCGGTGGCCGGCGTCGCGCGCGCTCATCGCGTTGCGCGTGAAGTGCACGCCTTCCACGAGCGCATCGGTCGTGATCACGCTACGGTTGCCGCGCGACGGTTGCCACACGGCCGCGTCGTCACCGATGCCGACCAGCAGGCGTTCGTGCGGGACGCCGCGCAGCCGCTCGCGCAGTTGCGCGACGAGCTCGTCCTCGGAAGCGCGGCCGCCGGCGGCGTCGCTCATCTCAGATCCAATGCTGGTTCCAGATGCGGGCGTTGAAGGCGTCCGTCGAGATCGGCCAGCCGGACACGATCGGGAAGAAATAGACGAATGCCGCGGCGACCGCCACCGCGTACGCTGCAACGGCGTACCGCCAGCGCACATCGCCGCGTTCGCGACCGAGGTTCCACACGCGCTGCAGCACGATTGCATTCGCGAGGATGATGATCGCGAGGTTCGGATAGAAATGGTATTCGAACGCGAGCCGCGGCGACCGAATCCACGGCAGCCACTGGAACAGGTACGCGACGACCAGGAGCGCGTAGCCCCGGTTGCGCTCGCGCCAGGCGAGCCACCCGACGGCGGGCACGCTCACGAGCCCGGACCACCAGACGATCGGGTTGGGCAGCGCGCGAATCGTCGACGAGCAGCATTCGCCGTGCGCCGTCACGACGTGCGTGTAGTTTGCATAGTAGAGGATTGGCTTGTCGAGGAGCGGCCACTGCCACCACGCCGACGCGTACGGGTGCGTCGCGTGGAGGTTCGCGTGGTAATGGTACATCTGCTGCTGCATCCCGATCACGTCCACGAAGCCGTGTCCCAGCGCGAAATACGGGATGTACGAAGCCATGTAGACCAGGCCGCCCACGACGAGGACCGCGGCGACGACGATGTCGGCCGGCGCACCGAACGGGTTGCCGAACAGCGCCGGCCGGCGCAGCCAGCGCTGCGCGCCCACAACAGCCGCGATCGCCCACACGGCGGCGATGGCGAACAATCCGTTCCATTTCGAGTCGCCGAGCAGCGCCGCGCTCAGCGCAAACGCGATCCACCACGCGCGCGCATCACGCGCGTGCAGCGCGATGCCGTCGACCGCCGCGGTGCCGTCGGCGCGGTACGTCGCGGTCGCGACGGGCGTCGCGTACGTCAGCGTTCCGCCGGCGTCCACGGTTCGCAGCAGCTCGCCGTCGCGGTTGGTCAGCGGTTTCGCCCGCGCGTCCAACGCGATCGCATCGTCCTGCGGCGTAACGACCCGCGGCGGGTCGTCGAGCACGCGGGTGCCCTCGGCGTACGACGTCTCCGTACCGCGCGCGAAGCGCGGCGCGACGAAGATGCGCCCGGCGAGCCAAAACAGTACGAGCACCCACACCGCAAGCACGATGCGCGCGGCGACGAGGATGTCGACTCCGTTCTTGATCGGCCCCAGCAGCGGCGCGGCGTACCCTGCGCCGGCAGCGGCGGCGATCCCGACCGCCATCGTCGCAGCAAACGCGACCGCGCCCGCGCGCGTGCGGAGCGGCACCCGTCGCGCAATTTGCGTCCCGACCCAGAGGCGGTAGAACGCGTACAGCGTCAGCAGCGAGAAGAACGCGACGGTGATCTCCGGCGTCGCGATGCGCGACTGCACGTAATGAAAACCGTCGAGCGCGAGCATCATGGCGGCCAGCGACGCAAACAGCGTCGAGGCCGTGAGGCGCTTCGCGAACACGTAGATGAGGCCGACGGTCAGCGCGCCGACCACGACGTTGCCGAAGCGCCAGCCGATCGCGGTGTCGCCCAGACCGTGCAGCCCGCCGAACAACAGCATCGAGGAGGTGATCAGCAGCTTCGAGAGCGGCGGGTGGGTGAACTCGAACGACCACAGCCCGCTGACGTCCGAATGGCGCAGATACTCCTCGCCCGCGCGAGCGTAGTAGATCTCGTCGAAGATCTTCTCCGCGGGGAATTGCAGCCACAGCACGCACAGCACGAACGAGCCGAGCGTGAACAGCCCGGCGAACACAAAGTCGCGGCGCGTCATCCCGACCAGACCTTCGCGCGGGTCGAACCACGTGCGCGCCTTTGCCGCGAACGCCGCCACGGCACCAGCGGGTGCCGTCGTCGCCTTCGCCGGCTCGGCGGTGCGGTCGGCGGCGCCGAGGTAGAGATATCCGAGCCAGAAGAACAGCGCCACGTTCGCGAACGCGGCGGGATGCGAGATCGCCGGCCACAGATCCGTCACGTCGAGGCCGGCGGCGTGCGACTCCATCGCCGTCTGGTACGCGAGCGAGTACGCCAGGTTCAGATACGTCGTCACACTGAGCACCGCGGCCGGCCACAACGCGGCGCGGCCGAACGCGATCAGCGGCATCGCGAGCAGGAACGCGCCGTAGACGTAGCGCTCGTGCATGCGGGTCGCGAGCACGAAAAACGCGAGCGCGCAGAGCATCGCGCCCTCCAAGAACGCGCGGTCGTCGCGGCGCTGCAGATAACGCCCGACGATCAGCCCCGTCGCGGCAAGGACCAGCGCGACGCCCCAGGTCGCGAGCGAGCCGGCGTGGACGCCGAAAACGTTCAGCGGCGTGGTGTCCGGTTGCCAGAACGGCTGCCGCAATGCGTATAGATTGAACGCGTTCACCGAGTTGAACGGATAGATGCCGCTGCCCAGCGTGTAGCGCCCGAACAACCAGCCCAGCACGTTGGAGCTCGGGTGGAACAGCAGGCCGGCGGCGATCGCCAGCGCGAGCGCGGCGCCGATCCCCGCCGCGGTCGCGACGAGCCGGCGCGTGCGCAGCGCGGCATCGCTCGTGGCGAACGGGTACGCGAGGAACAGGAGCACGAGCGTCGCCGCGGGCGGTTTGACGAGGATCGAGAACGCGAGCGCGAGCCACGCCCACATGAGCCGCGCGAACATCTTGTCCGGCGCGTCCCCGGCGCGCACCACGCACCAGACGGCGATCAGCGCGAAACCCCACGACACCGAGTCGACCTGTCCCCAGAACGCCGACACGTAGATCGCGACCGGGTTGAGCGCCAGCGCCGCCGCAGCCGCGAGCGCGACACCCTGCGACGCGTACCGCCGCGCGACCGCGAACACGATCCCCACGTTGACCAAGTCCATCGCGATCGCGGGCAGCTTCACGAGCGCGCGCAGCAGCAGACCGCTTTGCGCGCCGCTGCCGCCGAGCAGCGCGTAGAGCTTCGCAATCGGCCACAGGACCACGAAATAGCCGGGCGGGTACTCCGAGAAACCCGCCTTCGCGAAGAACTGCCACGGCGGGTTGTCGCGCAGCGTCAGCGTCCACGACTCGAACGCCGCGACATCGTTGTGAAAACCCGCGCTGTTGATGAACAGCAGCCGCAGGACGAAGCCCGCGGCGAGGATCGCGGCGAGCGGCGCGACGGCTCGGGCGGTCAACGCGCGGCGGTCTGCGCTGCGTCGCAGCGGCGGCGCAGTTCGCGCAGCGCCTCCGGCGGATCGTCAGCGCCGAAAACGGAATTTCCCGCGACGAGCACGTTCGCGCCCGCCCGTACCGCGCGCTCCGCGTTTTCCAAACCGATCCCGCCGTCGACTTCGATCTCGCACGCCGGATTGCGCGCGTCGAGCAGCGCGCGCACCTCGGTGACCTTCGCGAGCGCGCGCTCGATGAACGATTGTCCGCCGAAGCCCGGGTTCACGCTCATCACCAGCACGCGGTCGATCTCTTCGATCAGATCCGCCAGCATCGGCACGGGCGTGCCGGGGTTGATCGCAAGGCCCGCCTTCGCGCCGATCTCGCGCACGTGGCGCAGGAGACGGTGCTGGTGCGGCGTCGCCTCGTAGTGGAACGTGATGACGTCGGCGCCCGCGGCGCGGAATGCGTCGACGTACTTCTCCGGTTCGACGATCATCAAGTGACAGTCGAACGGCAGGCGCGTGAGCTTGCGCAAGTCCTTGACGATCTTCATCCCCCAGGTCAAGTTGGGGACGAAGACGCCGTCCATGGAGTCGAGGTGCAGCTCGTCCGCGCCGCCGCTCTCGACCATGCGAATCTGGTCGGCGATGTCGGCGAAGTCCGCCGAGAGCAGCGACGGTGCGAGCTTGACGCGGCGAGCCGTCGCGGGCTTGGCGCGCGGCCCGGTCACGGCTTCTTCTTCTTCTTCGGCGCAGGCGACGCGGACGCGTTCGCCGCAGCCGCATTCTCATCGGACTGCGACGGGATCCAGCGCGCGGGCTCGCGGCCGATCACCGTCTGGTTCTGCAGCTCGTTGTTGATGTACGTGTCGATCTCGGCGTTGCCGACGGCCGTGACGGTGAAGTCGAGCTTCTGCCCGCCCTGCGCGAACCCGTCGTAGATATTCCACGTGCCGGTGTCGTCGCGCACCTCCACGCGCACGCGCGCGGAATCGTCGCGCGCGGGCACCGTCGCCGACGCGTGCACTTGGCGGATCAAATAGCCGTACTCGCCGGGCCCGGCGCTGACTTGCAGCGATACCTCTTCGAACGGGTCCATCGTCGCGCCGGCAGACGGGCTCTGGCGCACGATCTCACCGCGCCGCGGGCCGCCAGGACCGAACGGCGTCCACACGATCTGACCGAGGTGGATGCGCGCTTTCGCCGCCGCGGCGCGCGCGTCGTCGATCGACATGCCGGTGAAGTTCTGCACCTTGACGGCGCCCGGCGGGCCTTTGCTCACCTGCAGCGATACCTTCGAGCCTTGGCGCACGCTCGCGAGCGGCGCCGGATCCTGGCCCACCACGTAATCGCGCGGCGCTTCGTCGTTGGGGACGTACGTCGTCTTGTCGAGCTGCAGCTTGAAGCGGTTGAGGTCGAGGCCCGCGTTGCGCAGCGATTCGAAACGCAAGTCCGGCATCGGAAAGATCGTCACGCCGCTGCTGACGATGAGCGAAATCTGCCGGCCTTCGCGCACGCGCGAGCCCGCGTCCGGCTGCTGGCTCATCACGACCCCTTTGGGGAACTGTTCGCTGGCCTGCGACGCGATGACGACGCAGCGCAGCCGCAGCCGCCCGCACTCGGCGTTCGCGTCGACTTGCGTCTGGCCCGTGAAGGCCGGCGTGAACACCGATGCCGCGCTGGGCGCGAAGAACTCCTTGATCGAGCGCCCGAACCACACCGTCACGCCGACCGCGAACGCGAGCGCGAGCGCGAGCATCCAATCGCGGTCGAGCACCGCGGCGAAGCGCCGCCGCGCACGCGGCGCGGAGTCGGCGCCTTCCAGCTGCATCAGGCGAGCGCCTCGAGCTGGGCTTCGTCGAAGTCGGCGTTGCTGTACACGCGCTGGACGTCCTCGTGCTCGTCGAGCGCGTCGAGGAACGTCAGCACCTTCTGCGCGTCGTCGCCCGCGGGGCGCGACGTCTGCGTCGGCTCCATCGCGAGCTGCGCCGAGCGCACCTGCAGGCCTCGCGCTTCGAGCGCGTCCTTTACCGCCATCAGCGACTGCATCTCGGTCACGACTTCGGCAGGTTCGCCGAAGCGTACGTCGATCACGCCGTCGACCAGCGCCTTCTCCGTGAGCTCGTCCTCCGAAAGCTTGCCGGGTTCAACTTCGACGATGCCGCGCGACGCGAACATCCAGCCGACGCTGCCGGTCTCGCCGAGCGTCCCGTCGTTGCGGCTGAACAGAAAGCGAATCTCCGACGCGGTGCGGTTGCGGTTGTCGGTCGCCGCGTCGACGATCACCGCGATCCCGGCGGGGCCGTAGCCTTCGTAACGGATCTCTTCGATCTCTTTCTCGCCCGCGCCGCCGGCACGCGAGATCGCACGCTTGATGTTGTCGGCGGGCATGTTGTTGGCGCGCGCTTTGTCGACGGCCATCTTGAGCCGATAGTTGGCGGAGGGATCAGGTGAGCCGTTTTTCGCCGCGAGGATGATCTCTTTACTGAGCTTGGTGAACAACGCGCCGCGCTGCGCGTCGACCTTGCCCTTCTTGAGCTTGATGTTGTGCCACTTCGAATGCCCTGACATGGTCCGCCTATCGCTGTGCTGGTGGGTCGCGGTGAGGGATGATCCAGCTCGTACCCGGGATCCCGAGCCTGTCCGGCCACATGCGCTGGTACCATTGGTCGTAGGTCACTTGCGTCCCGGCCAGCACCGGATAGAAGAACGCGAACAAGCCGACGACGACCGCGCCGTACACGCTCAGCGACCAGCGCACCGTGCTCGGCGCGAGCCGCCGCGCGACGTAGCCGATCAGCACGACGTCGCAGAGCACGATCACGGTGAGGTTCGGGAAGAAATGATATTCCCACAGGATGCGCGGCGAGCCCGCGTACGGGAGCCACTGGAACGCGTATGCGATCGCGAGGATCGCGTAGCCCTTGTTCCGCTCGCTCCACGCCCGCCACGCCGTGAACGGAACCGAGATCAGCCCCAGCAGGAACACCGCCGGGTTGGGCAGCGCGAGGATCTCGGCGACGCAGCACGCCGCGCCGTTCGCGGCGTCGACGGCGGGGCGGAAGTCCTTGTAGTAGTACGAGATCGGGATCTGCTCGATCGGCCACTGCCACCACACCGACGAGTACGGATGCGTCGCGTTCGCGACGCCGCTGCTGTGGTACCACCACATCTGCTGCTGCAGCGCGACGAGGTCCGAGAAACTGTTGCCGAGCGCGAAGAACGGCATGTACGTCATCACATAGATCGTCGCGGCGGTGAACGCCGTCACGCCGAGCACGACGTCGAGCGTGAAGCCGCGCGGGTTCCCGTACAGCGCGCGACCGGGCAGGAACCGCTGCGCCCAGATCGCGATGACGCCGGTCCACACGACCGCGAGGTCCAGCATGCCGTTCCACTTGCTCGAAAGCAGGAGCCCCAGCGCGACCGCGAGCACGATCAGCCACACGCGCGCGTCGGCGGATTTGCGCACCGTCACGCCGTCGACGGCCATCTCGCCGCTCGGCGCGAACGCCGCGCTGCCGGCCGGCGTGGCATACGATGCCACGCCCGCGCGGTCGACGCGAACCTTGAGCTCAGGCGGATCGCCGGCTTCGGGCTGCTCGACCGCCACGCGCCCGCGAGCGTCCGCGGTGACGACCGTGCCGTCGGCGTATGACGTGACGCTGCCCGCGCGCGCGCCGCGCGAGCCGATCCAGCGCGCCAGCAGGTACGCGCCCAGCTCGAAGTACACGAACGCGACGACGAACGTCATCGTGCTCGGGTCGACGTGCGCGACGCCGGCGACGATCTCGCTGCTGCGATGCACGGGCACGACGTTGATCAGCCGCGCCAGCACCGCGGCGGCGGCCGTGCCGCCGGCCAGCGCGATCCAGAAGGCGCTGCCGAACCGCGCGGGGACGATCGGCGCGAGACGAACCTGCGCGGCGAGCACGTAGCGATAGAGCGCGTACAGGACGACGAGCGCGAGCGTCGCGATGGTGATCTCGCCCGTCGCGATCCGCTCCTCGACGAAGTGGAAGCCGTCGAACGCGAGCAACCCGGACGCGAGCGCCGCGAGCCACGTCTGCCCCGTCAGCCGCTTCGCGAACCCGTAGATCACGACGCACTCGAGCGAGCCGATGATGACGTTCATGAAACGCCAGCCGAACGAGGTGTCGCCCAGTCCGTGCAGCCCGCCGGTGATCGCGATCGAAAGCGCCATCACGAGCTTGGTGAACGGCGGGTGCGTCCACTCGTACTGGGTGATGCCGCGCAGATACTCCTCACCGCCGCGTGCGAAGTAGACCTCGTCGAAGATCTTCTCCGGCGGCCACGCCAAGCCGATCACCGCGACGACGAACGCGCCGAACGCGATCCCGCCGGCGAACATCCAATCGCGCCGCGTCATCGGGGCGATCCCTTCGCGCGGATCGAACCAGCCGCGCGCCCGCGCGACGAACGCCAGCGCGCGGTCCACCGGCGTCGGCGCGGCGTCCGCAGCCCGGCTGCCCAGATAGAGATAGCCGAGGACGAAGAACAGCAGCACGTTCGCGAACGATGCCGGATGCGAGATGCGCGGCCACAGATCCGTGGCATCGACGCCCGCGGTGTGCGCCTCCATCACCTTCTGGTACGCGAGCGAGTACGCGAGGTTGAGGTACATCGTCAGGGTCAGCACCAACGATGACCAGCCC
>JALZBE010000088.1 GCA_030947665.1 Vulcanimicrobiota bacterium
CTCCATCTATCAGTGCGACGACACCATCCACTTCGGCTACGCCAAGCGAGCCGAGCCGCACAAGGCCGCCGAGATGCGCACGACCGATGCCGCTTGGCTCGCGATACCGCGCCATGCAATCGACTTGGTGGCGCAAGGGACGCGGTACGCGCACACGGGCGGGGTCGACGTGCTGAACGGTCGCAAGGTGACGTTGTACCTGGAAGCGGCGATCATGCAGCCGTCCTACAAGATCGGGATGTTCTTCGATACGCCGTGGTGGACGACGCTTGCGACGTACCCGCCGCAGATCACCGGGTACGTCGTCACCGCCGACGTGATCGCCGCGCTGAAGGAAGAACATTTTCCGAACGCCTACCGCGACGCGCTGAAGACGTTGATCGACGTCCCGTACGCCGCCGCGGCCGATCTCGTCGCCGCGCTCGAAAAGATCGTTATAGAACGGCTCACGGTCAAACAGGAGCAGCAGCTCCTTGCCGCGGCGCTGCGCAACACGATCGGGCCGAGCGTGACCGATACGCCGATTCGCCAAGTCGTCTACTTCGGAAACAATGCTCAAGACCAAACGAGTACTCCGGTCTACGGCATTCTGGCGAGCTACGACGACGAGGCGTACACCGACTTCTGGCAGGGGCTGGAGCTGAACCCCGACGAGGAGCGCCACGTCCCCTTGGTCGACGACGTCCAGCCGCTGATCGGCCCGCGCAAAGTGCCGGCCCGCATGCTCAAGATGCTGCGTCGGCAGCTCGCCGAGCTGCACTTCGGGCCGAACTCCGACTACGACGCCGTCCCTGAGCCGATCGAGGCGCGGTATGTCGACTGGTCGCTACCGCCCTTCAACGCCGGTTATCACGCCTGGGCCGCGCACTACGACATCGCCGACGTGCAGCAGAAGATCCGCAAGCCGTCGCAGCTCATCGACGGCGCGGACGCCGACATCTTCATCGTCGGCGAAGCATACTCGAACGATCAGGCGTGGGTCGAAGGGGCCTACTGCACGGCCGAGTCCGTCTTGAACGATTTCTTCGGGATCGACCCGATCATCGACAACACGAACTACCCGTTCATCTGCCGGCTAGGCCCGAGGGAGTAACGGCGCACGAAGAAGCATCCTCGTGACTACACGTAGGCGCGACGGAGACATGAATGGATCCGAGATTCCCGGCAATTGAACCGTATGACAGCGGCATGCTCGACGTCGGCGATGGGCATCAAGTCTACTGGGAGTGCTGTGGCAATCCAAATGGTAGACCTGCGCTCTTTCTCCATGGCGGACCCGGTTCAGGTTGCTCCGCAAATCAGCGGCGCTTCTTTGATCCGACGAGATATCGCATCGTGCTGTTCGATCAACGCGGACGTGGCCGTAGCCGTCCATCGGCCGGCACGCCCGGCGCCGACCTTAGCTCGAATACCACCGGTCATCTCATCGCCGACATCGAGCTGCTGCGTGAGCACCTGGGAATTCGCAGATGGACCATCTTGGGGCTCTCTTGGGGAACCACGCTCGGTCTAGCGTATGCGCAGACAAATCCAGATCACGTCGACGCCATGGTACTCGGGCTCGTGACGACGACGTCACGTCGCGAGGTGCGTTGGGTCACCTATGACGTCGGCCGAATCTTCCCGCAGGAGTGGGACCGTTTTGCCGCAGCGGTTCCTGCTGAGATGCGCGACTTGCCGTTGGTGGACGCCTACGCAGCGTCCTCTTCGATCCCGATCCGGTTGTGCGGGAGCGTGCTGCGTCGGAGTGGTGTAGGTGGGAAGATACGCACGTCTCCCTTACTCCCGGCCACGCGCCTGACCGGCGGTTCCAGGATCCGGAATTTCGCCTGCGGTTCTCCCGCGTGGTTACGCATTACTGGAGGCACGCCGCGTTCGTCGAAGATGAACAGCTGATTCGAAACGCTTCGTTGCTGGGCGGCATTCCCGGAGTGCTCATTCACGGCCGCTACGACATCAGCAGCCCACTCGAAACCGCCTGGCGGCTATCACAGCGATGGGCCACGAGCGAGCTGCATGTTCTTGATGACGCCGGGCACGGCGGAGGCGCCGCATTTGTCCCAGCAATCGTGGACGCGATAGGGCAGTTCGCATGACCGTAACCGATCGCGAAGCAAAGAAACGAGCCGACGAATCGGCCCGTTTCTCTAAACCTGCATTTGTGTAGGGCCGCTGCCTTCCAGTCGCCGTAGGGCGTGCTAATGTCGGTCGTCAAGGAACGAAGCGACCAGAGGATTTATGATATCCGGGCGGGTCAGCGGTGCCATGTGTCCGGCTCCCCGCACCGCTTCGTACGCCAAGTCTGGACGAGACCTGCGCAGGAGCGCGTTGAGCTCCCGTATAGGCCGCACGGTGCCCGGATCGCACACCAGCAGACTAGCCGGCGGCAGTTGGGTGGCCCAATCGCCGAGCGATGTCGTTTCGTTCAGCACCGCGTCCCACTCGTGGAAATTCGGTTTGAGCGCTTCTGCGAAGGCGGTGCGCCGCTCGGACGACATGTCGCGCCACGTCCCGTCGCCGGTCCAATAGTCGGCGAATCGTTCGGCTGCAGCCGTCCACTCACCGAGCGCTCCAAAATGTTTGATGCAATCGCGCAGTTCCATAGCCTCGGCGAATGCATCAATGCAGCCGCCTTGCGCGAGGAGAAAGAAAGGGTTCGCCTCGAGCAGGACGAGCTTCGCGACGCGATGTCTCTGTCGCGCCGCAACTTTCATTGCGACCGACCCGCCGAACGAGTGACCGACAAGGTGGATCTGGTCGGCGTCCGCGGGCAGCGCGGCCTCGACGAGGCGCGCTTGATCGTCGAGCGACTGTGGCGTTTCCGGCGGCCACGGCGGCGTCTTGCCGTATCCGAAGAGGTTTACGGCTCGAACGCGGTATCGATCTTTCAGGTCGTCCATCAGCCGGCGCCACTGTCGTGCACCGGATACGCTGGAATGGATAAGCATCACCGCGGGACCGGATGACCCCGCTTCGAGATAATCGACGCTCGGCGAATCGTCGATCAAGGCTTGCGAATCGCGCCGATCACGTCGGCGCCGACGAGCGCGTTCATCGGGCGCGAGTTCTGGATCGTCGATCTCGCGGGAAAGGGCGCTTCGAACAACTCTGAATAGGCTACGTTGAAGGCGGCAAAGTCGCTCCATTCCGCGATGAAGACGGTCACCTTTACGACGTTCGCGAGGGAGCTTCCGGCGGCTTCGAGGATAGCGCGGAGGTTCTCGAACAGCTGCAGCGTCTGCTCGCGAATCCCGCCGTCGATCAGCTTTCCGGTCGCGCGAACGACGGGCAACTGACCCGACACGTATACCATGTCGCCGCAGCGAATCGCCTGCGAGTACGGACCGAGCGCGTCCGGTGCGCTGTCGGTTGCAACAGCGTGAATCTCCATCGGCCCTGCTTGACGGCCTGAATGATGCAGTCCTCTCTGTCGCGCGACTACCGTCGGCATTGCGGAGATCGAGAAGGGGTCGTGACCGGTTTCCCGATCGCGACCCCTTGTGGTGAGACCGTCGCGCGATCCGTCAGACGGGCGGATGCACCGCGCTCGTGTTCGATGCGTTATTAGCTGCAGCCGCTCGTCGTGCCGCAGCTATCGCATTTCAGACACGTACCGTTGCGCACGAGCGTGAACTGACCGCACTGCGTGCAGGCGTCGCCGGCGTAGCCCTTCGCGATCGCTTCGCGTGCTTTCGCCGCAACGATCTGGCCCTTGACGACGATGCCCGCTGCCGCCGGCGACGGCGCTAGCGCGACCGCGCCGACCGGTTCCGGTACGCGCGTCGGCACGACCGGCGCGGGCGGCGTACCAGCCTTCGGGCCGAGTGCGGTCGGAGAGACGTAGTGCACCTCTCCCTGCTCCTCGCCGATGTACTCCGGTTCTGGCCCCATCGCGTCGACCGATTGCGACGGCTGCACCTGCGCGAGGTCGTACCGGCCGAGATAGTTCACGGCGAGCTCGCGGAAGATGTAGTCGAGGATCGACGTCGCCATCTTGATGTTGCTGTGGCCTACGACCGGTCCGTTGGGCTCGAAGCGCGTGAACGTGAACGCGTCGACGTACTCCTCGAGCGGCACGCCGTGCTGCAGCCCGAGCGATACCGCGATCGCGAAGTTGTTCATCAAGCTGCGGAAGGCGGCGCCTTCCTTGTGCATGTCGATGAAGATCTCGCCTAGTGAGTCATCGGCGTATTCACCGGTGTGCAGGTAGACTTTGTGTCCGCCGACCACCGCCTTCTGGGTGTAGCCGCTGCGGCGATCCGGCATCCGCCGGCGCTTGGCGATGTAGCGGTACACCACGCGCTCCGCGACGCGGACCGCGCCTTCATACGGGGTTAGCGGCACGTCCGCTTCCTCGGGGCCGCCGACGTCGTAGCTCGCGGCGAGCGGCTGCGAGAGTTTCGAGCCGTCGCGGTAGAGCGCAACCGCCTTGACCATCTTTTCCCAGGAGTAGCGGTACGCTTTCTTGACGTCCGCGATCGTCGCGGTCTGTGGAAGATTGATCGTCTTCGAGATCGCGCCCGAAACGAACGGCTGCGCAGCCGCCATCATGTCGACGTGCGCGAGCGGCCGAATGTACCGCGCGCCATGCTTGCCGCACGGGGTCGCGCAGTCGAACACCGGCAGGTGCTCTTCCTTTAGGAACGGCGCGCCTTCGAGCGTCATGCGACCGCAGATTACGTCGGATGCTTCCTCGATCTGCGCCTGCGTGAAGCCGAGGGTGTCGCGCAAGATCGAATGGTTCCAGTCCTTGAGCTGCGCTTCGGTCATGCCAAGCTTCTCGCGGCAGAACTCCTCGCCCAGCACGTACTGGTTGAAGACAAATCCGATCTCGAACGCGCCGAGCAGCTGCGACTCGACCTTCGCGATCGTGGCATCATCGAAACCCTTGGCGCGCAGCGTCGCCTTGTTGATGTGCGGTGTACCTTCGAGCGTGTTCGTCCCCTTGGCGAACGTCTCGATCGCAGCGATCTGTTCGTTGTTGTAGCCGAGCCGACGCAGTGCGGGTTCAACAGATTGGTTGACGATCTTGAAGTGTCCGCCGCCGGCAAGCTTCTTGAACTTCACGAGCGCGAAGTCCGGCTCGATGCCGGTGGTGTCGCAATCCATTACAAGCCCTATGGTGCCAGTTGGCGCGATGCACGTGACTTGGGCGTTGCGGTAGCCGGCGACCTCGCCGATTGCAAGCGCATTGTCCCACATCGACCGTGCGAGCGCCCACGTTTCTTGCGTGAACAACGTCGGCGCATGTGTGACCGGTTTGATCGTCAGCTCTTCGTATTCGTCGGCCGGCGCAGCGTACGCCGCATGGCGGTGATTGCGCATGACGCGACCCATGTGCTCGGCGTTTGCGTCGTATCTTGGGAAGGGACCAAGCTCGCGTGCCATCTCGGCCGAGGTCTTATACGCCGCACCGGTCATCAGCGCGGAAACGGCGGCGCACCAGCCGAGCCCCTCATCCGAGTCGTAGGGAAGCCCCAGGTGCATGAGCAGCGTCCCGAGGTTTGCATAGCCGAGACCGAGCGTGCGGTACTCGTACGATTTTTGGGCGATGGTTCGACTCGGGAACTGCGCCATCAGCACACTGATTTCGAGCGTGAACGTCCAAATGCGGCATGCTTCGGCGAACTTGCGCGCGTCGAAATGCCCCGCCTGGTCGAGGAACTTCACCAGATTCAGCGACGCAAGATTGCAGTTGTGCGCAATCATCCCTTCGGCGATCAAGGAATGCGTAACGGGCTCGGTCACATCGTAGACCGTCTCTTCGCCGTCCGGAACGATCGACACGACTTTCGGCGCACGCGGGTTCTTGAGGGCACCCAAGAAAGGCCGGTCCAG
Organism: Vulcanimicrobiota bacterium; assembly: GCA_030947665.1. Lineage (GTDB taxonomy): Bacteria > Vulcanimicrobiota > Vulcanimicrobiia > Vulcanimicrobiales > Vulcanimicrobiaceae > Vulcanimicrobium. Next base: position 5,839 of record JALZBE010000088.1, read on the forward strand.
CGTCTTGCGCGCCTCCGCGTCTTTCTCCGCGGAGCACGGGAAGCCGATGAGGCCGAGGAACTTTCGCGCCTGTTGATTGTAGATACGCAGCTGTCCCTGCGGGTTCTTGCGCCCTTGGGGATGCGCCCACGTTTGGCGCGACGTGATTCCCAGGTCGGCCAGCATGAGCTGCACGGATCCGAGAAGTGCCGGCGATGACGAAGCCAGCATGACATTCTTTTCCGTCGCACCGGGTTCTTTGCGCATGCAGCCGTCTGCCGAGAACAGGCCCTGAAGATACGCAATCTTCAGATCATTTGCAACGCCATGGATTGCGCTCGGAACGTCTTTCTGGGTCGCGATACCCTGTTTGAAGCCGTAGTTGTTCTGAAGCATCGCGACCAAAGACGCTTGCGACGCGCCCGTCTGCATCACTCCGGTACGCTGGGTATAGATGCTCGACGTCCGCATCGTCGGCGGGAACGCTTCGGACGCAACTCCCGCTGCGATGGTCTTGAGCCCGTTCAGCTCCGCCGTCATCGCGTCGGCCGTACTCTTCTCCGTCGGACCGAACACCAGCGCGACCGTATCCTTGCTGAAGACACCATCACCCGTCAGCCACCCGAGCATCTGCCACCGCTTGGCTTCGAGCGGATCGGATGCGAAAGCGACGACATCACCGCTTTCGCGGATCGCGATCCGGTCGGCACCGGCTTCTAGCGTATCGAGCCGCTTCCAATCACCGGTGGACGTCAAGAACTTATGATCGCCCGTTGCTCGAATCACGCGCCCGTCTTTGAGCGTCATCCGGAAGACTTGACGCTTCCCGACCCTTGTAACGAATGCTCTGCGGTAGGCAGTGAGACGACGGTCGTCGTGCTCGCCGTAGATATCCGTCGTTACCATCACTCGTTCGCCGGCCTCTTGCGACGCGAAAAGATCGGCGACCGTGCGCAGACCGTGGGGTGTGCTGATCCGCGTCTCCGGCGCAAAACAAGCCGTATCATCCAAAAAGATATATTCGGAGCAGGGGTTGCTTGCGTTGATTCGACCGTCCGCCGGGCAGGTATGCCACTCGTTAATTGTCGTGTCGAATTGCAATCCCGGATCCGCGCACTGCCATGCCGCGAGGCCGATCTTTTCCCAGAGATCCGCAGCCGGCACGACCTTCGGTTTTGGGTTACCGTCGCGGCGACGCGGTACGAGATCCCAGCTCTGACCGGCGTCGAGGCGCGCGAAAAACTCGTTTGGGATGCGAACTGAGTTGTTCGAATTCTGGCCTGAGACCGTCGCGTACGCTTTGGAATCCCAGTTCGTGTCGTACGTCTCGATCGTGAGCTCTTTATAGCCTTGCTTCGCGTAATCGAGCGCATACTGAATATTCGCCTGCGGAAGGCCGGCGCCGAGTGCGGCGCGGATCGCGGCCTTCAGACCAGGGTTCAATGCGGGATCGAGGCGGGCCGATTCAGGCAGAGCTACATCGTTCGCCGCCTTCATGATCGCGTTGAGGTGCTTTTCGCACGTGATCGATCCCGTGACGAGATCGGAGACTTTCTGCTCTTCCGTCACCTTCCACGAGATGAACTCTTCGATGTCGGGGTGATCGAGATCGAGGCAGACCATCTTTGCCGCGCGGCGCGTCGTGCCGCCGGACTTGATTGCGCCCGCCGCGCGATCGCCGACCTTGAGAAACGACATCAAACCCGACGACGTACCGCCCCCGGAGAGTTTCTCGCCCTCACCACGGATCTTCGAAAAGTTCGACCCGGTGCCGCTTCCGTATTTGAAGATGCGCGCTTCACGAACCCAAAGGTCCATGATGCCGCCCTCGTTGACGAGATCGTCGCTGACACTCTGAATAAAGCACGCGTGTGGAGCTGGGTGCTCGTAAGCAGAAGTCGATTCCGCCAGCTCACCCGACTTCGGATCGACGAAGTGGTGCCCCTGAGCCGGCCCCGAGATCCCGTACGCCCAATGCAACCCCGTGTTAAACCATTGCGGCGAGTTCGCGGCACCGATCTGGCGTGCGAGCATCGCGCACATCTCGTCGTAGTAGGCGCGCGCCTCGAACTCGCTGTCGAAGTAGCCGTGCTTGAAGCCCCAGTACGTCCAGCAGCCGGCGAGGCGGTTGAACACCTGGCGCGCGTCCGACTCCATACCGAACTTCGCGTCGTCCGCGGCCTCCGAGCGCCACAGCCACTCCGGGACGCCCTCCTCCTCGACGCGGACCGTCTTGTCGGGGACTCCGGCCTTGCGGAAATACTTCTGGGCCAGGATGTCCGTGGCGACTTGCGACCATCCCGTGGGGATGTCGATGTCCTTGGCCTCGAAGACGACTTTGCCGTCGGGGTTGACGATCCGCGACGTGCGCGGCTCGAATG
>JALZBE010000488.1 GCA_030947665.1 Vulcanimicrobiota bacterium
GGCCTACGATCCGCTCGGTACCGAGCCGCCCGAGATCGTCGCGCTCGGCCGCGGGCTGACCGCGAACGAGATCGTGCGCCTCGCCCGCGAGCACGAGATCCCGGTCCATCAAGACGCGGGCCTGGTCGAAGCGCTCGCCAAGCTGGAAGTCGGCCAGTGCTTGCCGCGCGAACTGTATGCCGTCGTCGCCGAAGTGCTCGCTTTCGTCTATTCCGTCGACGCCGAGGCTGCCCGCTAGCGCTCGTCGAACGCGGTCTCCGTGAAAATACGGAGAATCACGGCGTATGCTGCCGCGTCAGTGCTGGCGTGCCTCGCGCTGGCGTCTGCCCGGCCGGCCGCGGCGGCCGATCCGCCGCCGTCGGTAACGCACCATACGGTGACGGTCGGGGGCCGCGCGATCGTCTACACTGCGCGCGCCGGCACGACGGCGCTGCGGGATGCGAACGACGACGAGATCGCGCGCGTGTTCTCCGTCGCGTACACGGCCGACGGCGAGAGCGCGCGCACGCGGCCCGTCACGTTCGTGTGGAACGGCGGGCCCGGGTCGTCGACGATGTGGCTGCACATGTCGTCGTACGCGCCCGTGCGCGTCGCGATCCCGTCGAACGCGACCGCACCGCCGCCCGGGACGCCGCTCGCGCCCAACCCCGATTCGCTGATCGACACGACCGATCTGGTGTTCATCGACGCCGTCGGCACCGGCTACAGCCGGATCACGGGCAAGGGCACGAACAAGACGTTCTTCGGCATCGACGAGGACGCGAAGGCGTTCGATACGTTCATCCGCCAGTGGGTCACCGACAACGACCGCTGGGCGTCGCCGAAGTTCTTGTTCGGCGAGTCGTACGGCACGATGCGCGCGGCGGCGGTCGTCGACCGCTTGCAGCGCGACGGGATGGCGGTCAACGGCGTGGTGCTGCTGTCGTCGGCGATCGACTACAACGCGCTGGACAACGGCCAGGGGCCGGGCGAGGACTACGGCTACGTGAGCTTCTTGCCGACCGAAGCTGCCGTCGCGTGGTACCACAAGAAAGTCGCCGGCAACCCGCCCGATCTCGCGCGCTTCGTCGACGAGGTGCGCGCGTTCGCGATCGGCCCGTACGCGGACGCGCTGATGCGCGGCGACGCGCTCGACGCGACCACGCGCCGCGCGATCGTCGCGAAAGTCCACGCGTACACCGGGCTCGACGAGAAGTACATCGACCGCGCGAACCTGCGCATCGACCCCAGCCGCTTCCAGCACGCGCTGCAAGTCGACGCCGGGCTCGCGACCGGCCGGCTCGACGGGCGCTACCAAGGCCCGGAGCTCGACCGCACCAACGACTCGACGTCGTACGATCCCACCAGCGACGACCTGCTGACCGACGCGATGGTCGGCGCGTTCAGCCGCTACGTGCGCAGCGACCTCGGCTTTCGCGTCGACCGGCCGTACCTCGGCACGAATTACGGCGTGGTCGGTGCGCACTGGAACTTCCGGCGCACCAACTCGATCATCGCGCCGAACAGCGCGCGCGACCTGCGCAACGCGCTAACGAAGAATCCCTACCTGCGCGTGTTTGCGGCGAACGGCTACTACGATCTCGCGACGCCGTTCTTCGGCACGGAGTACACGCTCAACCACCTCGGCCTGGACGCCGCGCTGCGGCCGCACATCGCGTACGGGTTCTATCCGTCGGGCCACATGGTGTACCTCAACGACGAGGCCCGCCGTGCGTTCAAGGCCGACCTCGTGCGATTCTACCGCGAAGCGGCGGGCCGCTGACGTGCGCCGCCCGCTGCTCGCCCTGATCCTCGCGGCGTCGTTCGCGACCGCGGCGCCGGTGCGCGCGTACGCGCAGGCTGCGCCGTCGCCCACGCCCGCGGCGCCGTTTCACCCGGTTCCGGGCGTGAAAGACGCGGTGACGCATCATACGCTGACGCTAGGTGGTCGCCGCATCGCGTACACCGCGCGCGCCGGAACGTTCTTGCTCAAGGACGCGAACAACGATCCGACCGCGAGCATGTTCTACGTCGCCTACACCGCCGATGGCGCGAGCGCGCGCACGCGGCCGGTGACGTTCTTCTGGAACGGCGGCCCCGGCTCGGCGTCGATCTGGCTGCACATGGGCTCGTTCGGCCCGGTCCGCGTCGGGGTGCCGAACGACGCCAAGCAGCCGCGGCCCAACCCGCCGCTGCTCGACAACGACTCGTCGCTGCTGGACACGAGCGACCTCGTGTTCGTGGACGCGGTCGGCACCGGCTGGAGTACCGTGGTCGCACGCGGCAAGACATCCGACTACTACGGCGTCGACGAGGACGCGAAGTCATTCTCGCAATTCGTCCAGCGCTGGGTGACGCACAACGCGCGCTGGCAGTCGCCGAAGTTCCTGTTCGGCGAATCCTACGGCACGACGCGCGCCGCGAACGTCGTGAATTTGCTGCAGACGGGCGGCATGGCGGTCAATGGGGTGGTACTGCTGTCGTCAGCGCTCGACTACAACTTTCTGCCGATCGGCCAAGGCCCCGGCGAGGACTACGCGTACGTCGGCTACCTGCCGACCGAAGCCGCGGTCGCATGGTACCACCACAAAGCGGCGGGCAACCCGCCCGACCTCGCGCGCTTTCTCGCCGAAGTGCGTGCGTTCGCCGGCGGACCGTACGCGCAGGCGCTCATGCGCGGTGACACGCTCGACGCGGCGACGCGCTCACAGATCGTCGCGAAGCTGCACGCATACCTCGGGCTCGACGCGAAATACATCGACGCCGCGAACCTGCGGATCGATCCGAACCGCTTCGGTCAGGAGCTGCTACGCAGTGAAGGACGCATCGTCGGGCGGCTCGACGGCCGCTACACCGGCGAACAGATCGACCGCAACGGAACTTTCCCCGACTACGACGCCTCGAGCACGATGACGTCGGCGGCGTACGTCGCCGCGTTCAACCACTACGCGCACGACGTGCTGCGCTACCGTGACGAACGGCCCTACGATCCGCTCAGCTTCGCGGTGAACCGGTCCTGGAAGTACCAGCGTGGGGAGGACTCCAACGCGCCCAGCGTCGTCGCCGACCTCCAGTCTGCGATCGTGCAAAATCCTTCGCTGCACGTGCTC
>JALZBE010000489.1 GCA_030947665.1 Vulcanimicrobiota bacterium
GTCTTCGCGTTTTGCTTGGGCGCGACGCACGAGACCGCCGCGTCGTTCTCGCAGTCGGGCTCGGTCCCCGCGACGACGTAGTAGGCCCAGCTCACGCGGTTGCGGTGCAGCAGGTACGTCAGGTCCGTCCAGGCGTAGATCGGCTGCTGCCGCCCGCGCGGGTTTCCGGGCGACTGCAATGCGTTCGTACAGCTCGACGGATCGTCGTGCCGCGTGCAATGTGCCGACCACTCCGAGACCTGGAACAGGTGCTCGGGGAGACTCCACGACGCGTTCGGCTCGAACATATGGTCCTGCAGCACGAATGCTTGCGCGTAGCGCCAGTAGTTCGGGATCTCGCGCGCGTCGTGCCAGCCCATCACGTCCGCGTTGCGCGCGTTCGTGCACGCGGGGTTGTTCGGGTCGGCGCAGCCGCGCCGGCCGCGCTTCGCCTGCGTGAGAAAGCCGTCCATCTTGCCGCCGTCGACGTCCGCGATCGCGTTGCGCTCGCCGTGCGGGCCGCCGCCGTTGACGTCGTTCGGGTTGTGGTACGGGCGCTGGCACGCGCCGCCCGCGGCGTCGGGCACGCACGCGCCGGCGGGGATGCCGTCGGCGCCGGGATACGTGCCGAAATACGTATCGAACGAGCGGTTCTCTTGCATGATGATGACCACGTGCTCGATCTTGCGAATGCCGGGATCGGGCGCCGTGGTGCTCCCGACCGAGCTGCCGCCGAGCGCCACGGCGGTGACGAGCGCGAGCAGCGGAACCGCGACCAGACGCATTCCCATGGAAACACCGTACCCCAGGCGGCGCGCGCTTGCCTGAGGCTGAGATGAAAATGCGCGAGGAAACGTCCGGCACGGCGTGAACGGAGCCGCACGGGACAGAGGAGGCGTTCTCATGGAGATCGGTCGTCGTCGTTTTCTTGCGGGCGCCGGAGCCGCGGTCGCCGCGGGCGCGCTACCCGCGCGAGCGCTCGCGGAGTCCGTGCAGCTGCCGTTCGCGAACGGTGAGCGCTCGCTGATCGCGTTCCCGCAGAAGCGCCCGCTGATGGTGCTGACGCCGCGGCCGCCGCAGCTCGAGACGCCGTTCGCGGTCTTCGACCAAGGCGTGTACACGCCCAACGACGCGTTCTTCGTGCGCTGGCACCTGTCCAACATTCCGCAGCACATCGACGCGGGCGCGCACCGCATCGCGGTGACCGGCGAGGTGAACCGGCCGCTGTCGCTCTCGCTCGACGACCTCGCGAAGCTTCCGACCGTCGAGATCGCCGCGGTCAACCAGTGCTCGGGGAACGGGCGCGGGCTTTCGTCGCCGCGCGTGCCCGGCGGCCAGTGGGACAACGGCGCGATGGGCAACGCGCTGTGGACGGGCGTGCGGTTGCGCGACGTGCTCGATCGCGCCGGGCTCAAGCCGGCGGCGAAGCAGGTGCAGTTCCGCGGGCTCGAGCACGGCGTGTTCCCGGCAACGCCCGACTTCCGCAAGTCGCTCGACGTCGACGTCGCGCGCGGCGACGACATCATCATCGCGTTCGCGATGAACGGCGAGCCGTTGCCGGTGCTCAACGGCTACCCGGTGCGGCTGATCGTGCCCGGCTGGTACTCGACCTATTGGGTGAAGATGCTCTCGGCGATCACCGTACTCGATCACGTCGACGACAACTTTTGGATGAAGTCCGCGTACCGCATCCCCGACACGCCCGACAACGCGGTGACCCCGGGCTCGACGGGCTTTCCAACGATTCCGATCAACCGCATGCGCGTGCGCTCGTTCATGACCAACGTCGCCGACGGCGCGAAATTCAAGCCGGGCCCGCACGTGGCGCGCGGCATCGCGTTCGACGGCGGCAGCGGGATCAAGCGCGTCGAGATCTCGACCGACGGCGGCTCGAATTGGTTCGAAACGACGCTCGAGCGCGACTACGGAAAATACAGTTTTCGCCGCTGGAACATCACGATGCAAGCACCGGCCAACTCGTACGTCGTCGTGGTCCGTGCGACCGCCAACGACGGCGCGACGCAGCCGGCGGCGCAGGGTTGGAACCCCAGCGGCTATCTGCGCAACGCCCTCGAGACCTACAACGTGACGGTGGCATGATGAAACGCACGTCGATGGTTCTCGCCTGTCTCGTCGCGCTGGGCGCGACGGCGCTCGCCGCGCCGAAGACCACGCCGCCGCACGGCAAAGCATCGATCGTACTGCCGGGCGACGCCGGGATGGCGTTCAAGCCCGGTCCCGGCGTCGGCGCGGCGCAGGCGAACTGCCTGAGTTGTCACTCGTCGGCGTACGTGTCGACGCAGCCGGTGCTCAGCAAGGCACAGTGGGCCGCCGAGGTGACGAAGATGAAGAACGTCTACGGCGCGCCGATCGCCGACGACGCGATGCCCGCGATCGTCGACTACCTGACCGCGCAGTACGGCAAGCCGTAGACGTCGTGCGGGCCGAAGGCGCTAGCCTTCGGTGTGCGTCGTCGTGATGGTCGTCGTGTGGTGCTCGGGCTCGGGCACCGGTTCCTTGACGACCTTCGTCTCGGTCGTGGTCTCTTTGGTCTGGGTGACCTTCGTCTCGTTGTCCATATTCCGATCATGCCCACTTGCTCGCGCGTGAATCGGCCGGAAGGCAGCGGCGGCAGGCGGCCGAAACGCGTGGGATGCTGGATCCGCAGGCGCGCGCCTTTCTCGATTACATCGCCGGCTTGAACCGGCCGCCGATCGAAAGCATGCCGCTTGCGGACGCGCGCGCGCTCTTCGAGGAGTCGTTCACGCGACTCGGCGGTCCCCCGGTTGCAGTCGGTCGTGTCGAGGAGGTCGAAGCACCGGGGCCGCGCGGGCCGATCCCGGTGCGTGTGTATACGCCCGAGGGCGCCGTCGGGCCGCGCCCACTGTTCGTGTATTTTCACGGCGGCGGCTGGGTGAACGGCAGCCGCGACAGCTACGATGCCGTTTGCCGGCAGCTCACCGAATCCAGCGGTTGCATCGTGGCGTCCGTCGACTACCGCCGCGCGCCGGAGTTTCCCGCGCCGGCGCCGTTCGAGGACGCGTACGCGGCGTTTGCATGGCTCGCCGCGCACGCCGCGGACGTCGGTGCCGAGCCGGGCCGGCT
>JALZBE010000490.1 GCA_030947665.1 Vulcanimicrobiota bacterium
ATCGTGTAGATCTTGACGATGTTGAAGATTATCGAGTCCACCGCGCCGAGGAACCGGAACAGCTCGTCGATGGTGGGGGCGGGGTCGCCCGCCTGGACCAGCCCGATCGGCATCGGGCTCGCGTAGACAAAGTAGACCATGACCGCGGAGATCACCGCGATGAAGGCGGTCACGGGCCAGAACCCGGGGCCGAGGTTCGTCTTCGGTCTGACGACTCGCTGTGCCAACTGATCCTCTCTCAACGGCCACGCTCACCTCCGTGCGCGGCGGGTCGATCCGGCGCTTTCGCCACGGGGGTGATGTCGACTTCCTACTATGAAGACCTTGTGAACCGCAAGCCAGGACTTCTATCGGATGCGCGCGCTCGCTCGCCTGAGGAGGTTGGGGGTCACTTCGTCCGGCCCGCCCGAAGGCTGTAAAGAAGTGTGTAGGTCCGCGGCGGCAGCAGCAGCGGGACGGGGACGTAGGAGCCGCCGCCCCGGAGCGCTTGCGGCTGCACGAACTCGCGGGTCGCGAACAGGCCGGTATCGGTGTTGAACAGGTTGTTCGCGAACAACGTCACGCGCCCACGCTGCGCGGTCCAGGTGACTCCTGCCGCGACTTGGATGTACGACCCGAGCGAATTGATGTTGTTTCCCGACGTCCAGGTGCCGTTGACCACCCACTCGAGCCCGGCCCGCGATTGTCGCGCGTCGAGGAGCAGGCCTGCTTTGTGGAGCGGCCGGTACGGCAGCTGGGCGCCGACGGCGAAGGTGCTTCCGACGAACAGCAGACGCGGATCGCCGGACGCGAGCGTCGCGCCGTTGATCGAATAGCTCGGGAGCGCGATCACCGCGCGCCCGAGGACGATCTGGCCGGAGGCGTCCAGGCTGCGATAGCGCAGGGTCGCACCGGCGATCTGCTCGGCGACATAGATGCGGCTGGGGTCGAACGCCTGGCCGCCGCAGATCCCTCCGCCGTGCCAGTACGCGGCGAGCTGGTCGACGTAGCCCGGCGGGATCGTGCCGGGCGCGAGCGCCTGCAGCGGAAACTGCGCGTTGAACGTGCCGTTGCGATCGGTCGAGTCCGACGCGCGCACGCTGAGCGTTCCGCGCCGGCCGCGGCGGCTGTACGAGAAATTCGTCGAGGTCTGCGAACCGGCTGACGGCGCATCGGCCGGTCCTGTGACGCGCACCTCGTCCGCAGGGCAGTTGAAAATCGACTGCGCAGGATCGCCGAAGAATCCCGTGGACCGAGTGAACGAGCCGTTGCCGTAACTGCCGATCCCGAACGTGATCGTCTCCGCGCGTGATGGCGTCAGCGTCACCGCGATGTCGACCGCGGTCCGTGACTGCGCGGCCGAGATGTTCGAGCCGTAACCGAGCGCGACGCTCCACCGGTCCGAGAGCTTCAGCGTATCTGCGAACACTGTGCCGGCGGAGCGAAACGAGTACGGCGCGATCCCGCCGAACTGCCCGGCGACGACGTTTTGTCCATGGCCGGTGTACGACCATTCGTAGAGCGCGAGCGTGTGACGATGGATCGCGATCGTTTGCGACGCGGAATAGCCGATCGATGTTCCGGAGTTATCGGAACGGTACGGCGCCGGAACGCCCGCAACGACGCGATGGAGCTCATCGTCGATCGCGCTGTAATAGCTGCCCGAACCCTGCAGCGACACGATCACGTTGCCGATCTGGCCTTGCGCACCGAAGTTCTCGAGATTTGTTTTCGAATGGATCGAGCCGCCCGGTCCGTAGCCGCACGGGAGCGCGGTGACGAACTGATCGCATAGCGGTGACGAACGATTCGCGCCGGCGAGATATCCCGCGGTCAGCGTGAGGTGGCCCACCGGATAGCGCAGCTTGAGGAAGTCAGCGTAGCGATCGAAGGCACCGTCGTGCACGTACGTTTGCCCGCTCGTATCCGCAAAACGCAGCCCCGTCAGGATGCTGTCCCCGCCGCGCACGCCATGCTGCACGGCGACGCCGAGTTTGTGGTAGCTGCCGCTGAGCGAGAATTGCAGGCTCGTGCGCTCGTAGCCGCCGTAAGACGCGGACGTTTGCGCTTGCCACGTGCGGGTCGGTTCGAGCGTGCGAAAGTTCACGGCGCCGCCGACGCCGCCACCGCCAAAGTTGTTGCCGTTGTCGACGCTGACCCCGCTCGACAAATCGGCGGCCACGGATTGCAGGGCGGCCGCGCCGCCGCCGACGAGCGGAACGCCGCCCGCGCTCGCTTGGGTGCGTGATGCGTCGGCGTTGCGCAGCGAGATCGACAGCGTGCCGAATTGCTGGTCCTGGCTGACGGAAATCCCCGCGATCTTATCGAGCGCATCGGCGAGGTTCTCCGAGATGCGGCGCACGGGGTTGCCCTCGTCGACGTCGACGCTGGATTGCGATACCGCGGGGCGCGCCTGGACGCGACCGATCTCTTTGAGGTCGCTCGGCGTCCCGGGTGCAGGTGTCGCCGCGGCGGCGGCGCCTTTTTGCAGCGCGCGCTCGAGCGTGACGTCGACGATCTTGCGCCGTCCGGCGAGCGCCTCGACGTCGTCGACATCGACGCCCGCATATCCCGCGAGCACGATGCGCAGCCGGTACAAACCGGGCTCGACGTCGGTGAAACGCAGCTTGCCGTCGCGCGGCGTGAGCGCCGACGTGGTGAGCGCACCGCTGATGAAGACCCGCGCATCGGCGAGCGGTTTATGCGCGGCGTCGCTGACGCGGACTTCGATCTCCGACGGCGCTGTTTGGGCGCGCACCGGTTGCGGCGCCGCAAAAGCAAGCAGCGCGACGAGGCACGTCGCGAGAAAAAGCCGCGCACGCATCGCCGACCGCTTCGTGCCGCGGGGTGAAAGGCCTCGTACGGTACCGTGCGTTCTCAAGAGCGCGGCACCGCACCGGTGAAGCGGCGGACGAGCGCATCGACGTTGGTGATGGCAGTGCCCACCACGACGGCGTTCGCGCCGGCCGCGAACGCGTCGCGTACGTCCTCCGGCGAGGCAACACCGCCCTCGCAGATCGCGAACGCTCCGCTCGCGGCGCACGCGCGCAGGAGGTCGAGCGCGGGCAGCGGCGTGCCGCGCGTCGCGGCGGTGTAGCCGCAC
>JALZBE010000491.1 GCA_030947665.1 Vulcanimicrobiota bacterium
GCCGGGCGAGGAGATCACAACGGAGATCATCGACTACCTGATCCTGGAGAAGAAGGCGGGTGTGAAGATGCAAGGCCCCTACGACGACGAGCTCAAGTTCATCCGGGTGGTGCGATGATCGCCGCGTCCCGCCGGTGAACCCGGGGCCTTCCGCACGAACGTAGCAGGGTCGCGCTAGCCCGCTCAACGACCGGTTGGCGCAGCTATCTATCTCAGGAGAAGACCGTGAATCGACTCGATGCGCTACAATTGAGCGGCGGAGCCCTCTTATCGGTCGGACTCGATACGTCTACTCGACCGCCTTCGAACGCGTTGACATTACCGCAGCTTGCGTTTTCGGTCGGTATTGGAACCGATCGTGGCATCGGAGTATTTTACGACAATCCTTTGCTTGTCGTCCAAGACGAATATGCAGCGGAAAAACGACTGACGATACCAAGAGCGGAACTCCAGGGGGAGCCGCGGTGGCGTTTGACGCCGGAGCCGTCTCAAGCCCCTGCAACCGACGTAAACACCCCGCCCGGAAGCGACGTGATCTACGGGCGCATCCCAGATCGTGCAACCGCGCTATGCCGAGGAGGCGCGGGCGTCTACGTCGCGATGGTGGCCTTTCCGGCTTTGCCATATCTCGTGCATTACGATGCGCAAAAAAATGAATTCCGAACCCATCCGCTTCCCGCCAGCCAGCAGGTGATCGTCGTGTTCGAGCAGCCCGGACGCGTCAACTATATCGTCGCCGGGACGACCGATCTCCGCGTCGTGGACGCGGTCGTGCCTTAACCTAACGAAGGCGGGAGAGGGGCTCACGGCAAGATCATCCACCCTACACCGGAGAATATGGCGGGTGTGAAGATGCAAAATCCTTACGACGACGAGCTCAAGTTCATCCGGGTTGTGCGATGATCGGCGCGGCCTTCGTGGCGGCGATCATCGCGGCGTCTCCGGCGCCGACGACCGTGCGGGGCTCGACGGCGGCGTGCCCGCGCGACCGCGGACACGTCATCGAGGAGTCGCAGCTAGAGTTTCCGCAGGACGCGCACCCGACGCACGGGCGCGTGCGCTTTTTCGTCGACCTCGGAAGCGACGGCCGCGTCCGGCGTTCCTCGATGATGGAGTCGACCGGCGATGCTGCGCTCGACGCGGCCGCGGCGAAGGCGCTCGCGGAATACCGTTTCGCGATGCCGAGCGCGGGCTGCGTGACCACGAGCTCCACCATCGCGCGCTGGTGGAACATCCCGCCTGCGGCGCTCGCATCGCCGTCGCCGGCTCCGGAGGGCGTGCCGATTTCGCCTAGCTCGCCGGTGCCGTGCGTCGCGCCGTTCATCCGCCCGATCGGTTTTCCGCTGCCGCGCCGGCGCGAAGTTCCCGGTACGGCCTCCGTGGACGTCGGGATCGACGCATCCGCGCGCGTCACGGCGGTGCATCTCGTGCAGTCGAGCGGCAACAAGAAAACCGACTACGCGGCGACGGTCGCAGCGCGCAACGGCCTGTACGTGTTCGAACGCCAGCCGGGCTGCGCGCCGGTAGCGACGACGTATCGCCTCGAGCTGACGTTCCGCTAACCCGATCGGGTGATGCGCGCGCCTGGTGCCGGGCGTAGGATGCGGACATGGCTACCGAAACCAGCGCGCTCGTTGCGCTTTCCAATGACATCGCGGGGACCGTCGAGCGCGTTGCCGGCGGCGTCGTCGCCGTCGAAGGGCGTGCGCGCATCGGGTCGAGCGGGTTCTTCATTCGGCCCGATTTGATCCTTACCGCCGATCACGCGCTCGAGAGCGACGAGGTCGAGATCGTGCGCGCGAACGGTGAGACCGAGCCGGCCGTTATCGCGGGGCGCGATCCGTCGACCGATCTTGCGCTGCTGCGCGTCAAAAACGCCGGCGTGCCGCTGGAGTTCGCGTCGCCGGATGCGTTGCGCGTCGGTGCGATCGTGCTCGCCGTCGCGCGCGACGACGACGGCGATCTCGCTGCGACGATGGGCGTCATAAGCGCCGTCGGCGACGCGTGGCGCACGTGGCACGGCGGCGAGATCGACCGCTTCGTGCGGCCCGACCTCTCGCTGTATCCACGCTTCTCCGGCAGCCCGCTCGTCGACGTGACCGGTCGCGTGATCGGGCTGAACACCGGCGGGCTCTCGCGCCGCCAGACGCTCACGGTACCGGCGACGACGATCGAGCGCGTCGTGGACGCGCTGCTCACGCGCGGCGGGCGCATCCCGCGCGGCTACCTCGGCGTCGCGCTGCAAGGCGTGCAGGGCGGCGTCATCGTGCTCGGCGTCGAGCCGAACAGTCCCGCCGATCAGGGCGGGCTCATCGTCGGCGACATCATCACGGTGATCGACGGCAAAGCCGTCGAAGTTGCGGACGACGTGCACGCGCAGCTCGGCGCCGGCACGGTCGGCAAGCAGCTCGCGATCGACGTGCGCCGCGGCGGAACGCCGCAACAGGTGCAAGCGACCGTCGGCGAACGGCCGGAGCACGACTAGCATGAATGCGACGATCGAGCGCGAGCTCGAAGCGCTCGCCGAGCGGCTGCGCGTCAGCACCGTCGCGGTGCGGCTCGGCCGCGGCGGCGCGGGCTCGGGCGTGATCTGGGCGAGCGACGGCGCGATCGTCACGAACGCGCACGTCGCAAGCCGTGCCGTTGCGGAGGTCATCCTCAGCGACGGGCGCAGCTTCCGCGCGCGCGTGGAGCGGCGGGACGAGCGGCGCGATCTGGCGCTGCTGCGCGTGGATGCGGCGGGCTTGCCGGCGGCCGTTACGCGCGACGCGCGCGACGTGCGTGTCGGCGAAGTGCTCGTGGCGGTCGGACATCCGCTGGGGATCCCGAATGCACTCACCATGGGGATCGCTCATGCCGTCGTGACGGCGAGCTCACGATTCGTGCAGGCCGACGTGATGCTCGCGCCGGGCAACTCCGGCGGCCCGCTTGCCGACGTGCACGGCCGCGTGGTCGGGATCAACAGCATGGTCGTCGGCGCGCTCGCGCGCGCGGTCCCGACCGGCGACGTGCAGCGCTTCGTCGGCGCCGTCGCGACGCCGTCGCGGCTCGGCGTGCACTTCGCGCC
>JALZBE010000089.1 GCA_030947665.1 Vulcanimicrobiota bacterium
CGATGGACTTCTACACGTGCGGCGACCACACCGATCCCTGGGCGGCGTGCGAATACGCCGCGGAGGCGCTCGACGCCAAGACCATGCTGACCACCGAGGTGAAGCGCGGGGTCGAAGCCGGCCACAACCGCTTCACCCACGTCGTCACCACCGAGCACGACACCCGCGAGCTGCTGGCCACGGCCTAAGCTCTTCCTCGGGAACCCCGGCTCTGAGAGACCCGAAGCCCGCCGTGAGAACGGCGGGCTTCTTCATGGAAGGGCATAGCGTCCGCTCGGGAAACCGGTCGAGCGCCATGCCCAAGACCGAGCACTATCAATGGTACACCGAACAGTTCGCGCCGACGGAGCTGCACGCGCACGCGATCGAGGAGACGTACTTCGCGGGGCGCACGGCGTTCCAGTCGGTTGCGGTGCTGCGCACGTCCGTGTTCGGCAAGATGCTCGTGCTCGACGGCGACACGCAGTCGTCGCAAGCCGACGAGAAGATCTATCACGAGACTTTAGTGCATCCGGCGATGGCAGCGGTCGACGATCGAAGTGAGATCCTGATTCTGGGCGGCGGCGAGGGCGCGACGTTGCGCGAGGTGCTGCGCGATCCGTCGGTGCGGCGCTGCACGATGGTGGACATCGACGGCCAGGTCGTCGAGCTCTCGAAGAAGTACTTGCCGGAGTGGTCGGACGGTGCATTCGACGACCCGCGTACGCGCGTGATCATCGGGGACGCGCTGAAGTTCATCAAGGAGGACCGTGATCGCTACGGCGTCGTGATCAGCGACCTCACCGAGCCGCTGCCGGACTCGCCGTCGTTTCCGCTGTTCAACGGGGACGTGTTCCGCGACGTCAAGGCACGGTTGGCGCCGGGTGGTGTCTATGTGCTGCAAGCGTCGACGGCCGGGTTTCACAATATGGCGCTGCACGCGAAGATGGCACGTTCGCTGCGCGCCCAGTTCAAGCACGTGCGCAGCTTCTACACGCACGTGCCCGCGTTCGACAACGACTGGGCTTTCATCGCCTGCGGCGATGAGATCGACGTTGCGGCGACGGATCCGGCGCGAATCACCGCATACGTGCGCGGGCTTCGCGGCGATGGCTGGTTCTACGACGCGGAAACCCACCGCCGCCTGTTCGCACTCCCGCTCTACCTTCGCCGCGAGCTGGCGCGGCCCGGAGACGTTTTTGTGTGAGCGCGGCAAGACTGCCGGCTGTTACCGCGCGGTAACGATGCGCCGCTATTCTGGTTCAGCAGTCTCGTTTGTAGGAGAAAGACATGGCAACGTCAGCCCTCGGTTGGCCCGATCCGTATCTCCCGGTACCCGATCCCACGATGAGCGCGCCGGCGCCGACGTGGTCCAAGGATCAAGTGATCGCCGCCGGTCTCACACTCGCCCGGTTGTTCGTCGCGGATCGCGTATTTGCCGATAAGTACCACGAAATCGTGCGGTGGTATTATGCGCACAAGACGGACCCGATCTTGTCGGAGTGCACGGCGCGCTACGCCGAGGCCATCTTTACGGCGTTGCGGCTACCGCCGCAGACGACGTTCAACGAGCACGACTTCGCGAATTTGCACCGCGCGATGTGGCTGTTCTTGCTTGAAAGCTTCGTGTGCCTGGTCGACAAGAATCCGCACGGCGACTGGGGGGATCCGAAACCGCCGGCAGTCGTGAGCCGGGGGGAAAACGAGATGGACGCGGCCGGCCGTCCGAAATGTTTTCACAACATCCCCAACCAGCGGGGCTACTTCGCGCTCACCAGCGGTGACATGCCGAATCCTGCTCCCGTCACATCGTAAGGCGGGATGCCAAGGCTGCGCGGGAGCGGACGTCGAGCTT
Source organism: Vulcanimicrobiota bacterium (assembly GCA_030947665.1). GTDB lineage: Bacteria > Vulcanimicrobiota > Vulcanimicrobiia > Vulcanimicrobiales > Vulcanimicrobiaceae > Vulcanimicrobium. Next base: position 1,835 of record JALZBE010000089.1, read on the forward strand.
ACGATACACGTTCGTCAAGTGCGTCTCGACCGTCCGCTCCGCGATCGCCAAGCGCGCGGCGATGTCGCGATTCGACAGTCCGCTAGCGGCGAGCTCCGCGATCGATCGTTCGCGCTCAGATAGGTGCGACTCGACGTTGTCGATGATCCCGCCGTAGCCGCACGTGCGCGCGAGCGCGACGTCGCGGGGCCTCGGTCCGGGCAGCGCGGTTCCTGCGATCATGGCAAACGCCGGGGCGGCGAGCGCGTCGAACTCGTCGCGTACCTTGCGAAGCACAGCCAGTTCGCCGCTCGTCAGCGCATGCGCTAAGTCAGCCTGCGCTGCGAGCCATCTGCTTCCGGGCCGCGGCGCGGCGGCACATACAGCGGCGACCGCCGCCTCTGAGAGCTGCGGTCGTGAAAACGGTGCCGCAAGCGGTATCGCGGCGAAATGATACGGCCGCGGCCACCGCTGTACGCCGTGCTCGATCAGCCCGATGACGTCGCCCGGCACTTCGCGGCCCGACCGCACCATCGCGGCGGCGAACCATGCCGCCGTGCCCCACACGGATCGCGTTCGTCCATGCCCGATCGCCGTGCGAACCTCCGCGAGAACGCGGGCGGCGTCGCGCGGCGCCGCGGCACGCAGCGCGTCCAGCATCAGCGCGACCTCGAGCAACGTGAAGCGGTACTCCGCCGAGTGGTGCGCCTGGCCGACACCGCCGATGATGGCCTCCGCTTCGTCCCAACGCCCGGTCGCGATCAAGTAAAACGCTCGGATCCGTGCGCTGCCGACGACGTTGAGATCGCGCGACACGCGCTCGTGCCCGACATGCTCCCACCACGTCTCACAGGCGGCTGGGCCGCCGAGCAGCAGCAGCCGGTGCGCCTCGAGGTTGTCGTCCCACAGCGGCCACGTTCCGTGCCGCCCGCGCCATGCCGCGAAGGCGGCGTCGGATCCGTCGACGTCGCCGCGAAGCGCGCGCGCGTAGGAGTCGGCACGGCGGTCGCGCGGCAGCAACGCAGCTGTCGAGGCGAGCGCTTCGTATTCGTCGACGTTGCCGGCGAACGCGGCGTTGGAGAGCTCGATACCGCGCAAGTACCCGGCGGCGGCCGAATCGTCGTTGATGATGGGCAGCGCTTTCGTCTCGGCGAGAAATTCGCCGATCTCGGCGTCACGATCGAGCGTCGCCAAGCCGTGGACGACGGCGCCAGCGATTCGTACCGCAGAGGTTCCGTCTTTGCGCCTGACGGCATCCTGGAACATCAGATGACCGACGCGCACGGCCTCGTCGTCGCGCCCGAGCACGCGTAACGCATCTAGAAACTCGCGCGCCGCTGCGGCGTCGAGGTCGGGATCGGCTTCCCACGCTTCCCGCAAGATGTCCACGGCCTCGACGTGTTCGTGGCTGCGCGCTAGCCGCAACCCGAGCGCCGCAGACGCCGCGACTAACTCGCGCGTCTCGCCGGAACGCCGCGCGGCGTCTCTCAGCCGGCGCAACGCGTCGACGCTTCGATCGCTGACGAGGAGCTCGGCCTCGAACACGCGGCGTGCCGACTGGTTCGGCGTCGGGTCCGTCGCGCGAAGCAGCTCGCGCAGCGTTGGAAGACGAAAGTCCACGGCGTCGCCGAACGTCGTCATGATGTCGGCGAGCGCGTCGAGGCTCGACGCGACGACGTGCGGTGGCAATGCGGCGGCTGCGGCGAGGGCACGAAGAGGAACGGGTCGATCATAGGCCGCCGCGATTCTCGCGCAGGTCGCCGCCTCGGACGTTTCGCGCGCGAGCCGCGCCTGCATTACCTCGATGGCGTCTCCTCCGCCACCGCCGGCGATGCTGCCGGTGTGACGCGCGGCCATGGCGGCCAGCGTAAGGCACGACGGGACGCCGAACGAGTGGCGGATAATCTCACCTGCGGCCTCCGTGGAAAGGAGCGGCGCGATCTCATGCACCAGACGGGTGGCGGCGTTGCTGCTGAGCGTTCCGATGCGCACGGCGAATTGGAGCAGCCGGTCTTCAACGTCGCCGCCGGACCGTTCCGCCATCAAGACCGCGACGGGCAGTGGCTCGGCCAGGGCGGACGCGATGACCGCGCGGCTTTCGGTGTCGAGCCATTGTGCGTCGTCGACGGCGACGGTCGCGCCGCAGCGTCGCAACGCGTCTGCGAGCAGCGTTGCCCCCACCGCGCGATCTGCGCCGGCGAGAGCGTCTTTCCGGGGCGTGTTTTTTGCGTCCGCGAGCGCGTCGAGCAAGCTGCGCGCGCCGGACAGCGCGCGGCCTCGGTCGTGCGCCCGCGCCGAGAAGCGGACGACGCCGTGACGTTCAGCCGAAACGGCCGCTTCGAGCACCGCGCTTTTTCCGACGCCGCTCGCGCCGACCAGAAGCACCGCTTCCGTTTTCCCCTGCGCGCGCGCGGCGGTGCGCATCGCCTTTATCTCTGCGAAGGCCGTCGCGCGCTCGTACAGTCCCGGCGTCACCGCCGGCGTGCCCCGCGATGAAGCGCTCGGACTTTGTCGCCGCGGCGTGCGCAACGGCCGTCGCACCGCTGATCGGCGCCGTTCCGGTGCGCCGCTTTCGGGTTGCCGTGTACGAGCTGGGCAGCAGTCTCGACCCGTACCGCGATCCGGCTCTGGACGTCGATCACTACGCGTGGATCTTCGGCGACGGTCTCACCACCGGCGAAAAAGTGCCACGCCCATCCCTCGCCGATATCCCGCAGTCGCGTGACGGCGGGCGCACGTGGCGTTACGACCTTCGAGCAACCCGGTGGCATGACGGCCGCCCGGTGCAGGCCGCGGACGTCGCGTACGCATTTCGCACCTTGCACGACATGGCGTCGCCGTGGCTCACGTACGAACCATACTCGCTGGTTGACGAGGTCGTCGTCCGTGGGTCGGACGTATTCGATGTTCGGCTGCACCGTGCGTCCGCTTCGTTCGTTCGTACGTTCTTCTCGCCCTACGGGCGTCCGGCGCTGCCGCTGCTGCGGCACGACGGCGACGGTTCGCCAATCGGCACCGGACCGTTTCGGCTGTTGCGGCGGTTCCAAGACCGCTATGCGTTCGAAGCGTATGACGGCTCGCCGCGTGGAGCTGCGGCGTCCGCTGCTCTCGAAGTCCGGCTCGTCCCTTCGCGCACGACGTTGGGCCTGGAGCTCGCCGCGGGTGAAGTCGATCTCGTGCTGCCGATCGTTCGCGGCCTGCCAGGCAGCGAACGATATCGATTGGTGTCACGCCACAACGGAACGATCATCGTGCTCTTCAATTGCACGGGCGCGTTTCGCACGCCGGCGCTGCGTTATGCCGCGCTGCGCACGTTCGACGTCGACGAGTTGCAGCGAACGGTCGATCCCGGTTTCGAGTCGCGGGTCGGCGGCGTTTTGCCGCCCGGTGACCCGAACGACGTCGAATTTCCGTTCCCCCGCCGCGACGTCGCGCGGGCGCGAGAAGAGCTTCGCCCGATACGCGAGCCGGTCACTATCGTGCACCTGGCCGAGAACCGCCGCTACGCAACGTTGGCCCTGCTGATCGCTCAGATGTTGAATTCTGCCGGGGTGGCGACGGAGATCGTCCCGCGTCCTCTGGCGATGTATCAAAGCACGATCGGCCCGCTTCGCAGCGGCCGCTTCGATCTAGCCGTATCGGGTCTTCCGTACGACGGGGGTCCCGATCTCGCCGCTGATTGGGGCTGCGCATCGGCGCCACCGCACGGCGGTAATTTCGCGCGGTGGTGCGATCCCGCGTTCGACCGTGCGGCTGCGGCGAGCGACCTACGCGGTGCGCTCGCGCTGCTCGTTCGCGGGGCACCGTTTTTCCCGCTCGCCCGCAACGAGGAGTCATTCGGCGTCGCACCCGCCACGGTGGGGTTCGATGTGCCGCCACCATTCGTTCCGCCGACTCTCAGCGCGCAGCGGTGGACACTGCGCCACGGGACCTGACGAGACGCTGCAATTCTTGGCTCGGCGCGGAGTCGGTCTCGCGTTTGACTCGCGATGCGTAGCGCTGGTAGTGGACTTCGGCGAGCTCACCTTTGCCGAGCTCGCCGAATGCGCGCAGAAAGATCTCAACTGCCGACTCGTCGAGCGGGTCTTCACGAGCGAGCTCGTCGGCGAGTTCGATCGCGGCGTAGTGGTGACGCGAGCGCAGCGCGTGGTACGCCAGGGCCACCGTGACGTCGTGTTCGAGGTCTCGCAGGCGCCGCTCCGTTTCATCGAACCAGGCCCATTCCAGCATGAAGCCGGGGCGCGAGGCGCGCAAACGGGTACGCAGGAGCTCGAGCGCACGCAGCTCGGGCGGCGAGCAGCAATCACCGGAGGTGCAGGCAAGAACCGGCACGTCAATAATGACCCAATCGGCCAGCGCGTACCCACCTCGATCGCGCCGAATCACGTCGGCGCGGCCAACGCGTCGGCGCACCCTGTGGACAGCGACCTTGAGTGAGTTCGTGGCATTGCGCGGGTCGCCGTCGCCATAGAGCTCGGCGGCGAGAACGTCGCGGTGCATCCGCCGGCCGTTGAGCCCGAGGATGACGAGAACAGCCGTTTCGGAAGGGGAAAGCGCGAGTTGTCCGCTTGCGGTGAAAGCCAGACCGCTCAGAACGTCGACCCGAAGGTCGGGAACGGTTTCTAGATCGCCCAACGACGTGCGCGCTCGGTGCAGATGTGACAGCACGCCGGTCTCCGCCGGAACCGATTCGGCGATCGTGATCGCTTCGCGCAACAGGTGCGCGAGCCGCGACGGCCCGCTTTCCATGAGGTGAGTCTAGCGGTCGTAGGGCGGCGTGGGAATCGTGGAAACCCCGTAGTCGCCCCCTGCCCTTGTAACGGCATCGTTACCTCACCGCGCTAAGATCGGGATTGCACCCGCGTATGCAAGGGAGATTCGATGAAAAGCGCGCTCCTCGTCGGTATCCGCGATTACCCTGGGATGGACCCAATACCCGGTTGCCTGAATGACGCGGCAGACGTCGAGGTCGCGCTTCGCCGCTTGGGCTTCACCTCCATAATCAGACTCCCGGACGATCCCGCGCACTGGCAGCAGGTTACCGGCGCGCGCATCAAGGACGGCCTCCGCGCGGCGATCGCAGCGCTACGATCGGGCGACGAGTTCATGTTCTACTTCTCCGGCCACGGCGTGAAGTATCCGGTGCACGGTGTTGACCACGAAGGACTGTGCGGGGTCGATTTTGCGTGGCCTGACCCCACATCGGTCTTGATCGACGACGACCTATCGCAGGCGTTGGCCGGGCTCGCCGATGGCGCACGCGTGACGATCGTGGCCGATGCATGCTATTCGGGCGGACTTCAAACCAACTTTGCGTTGCTGCTCTCGACCGCTGCCGCACCGTCGTTTCGTATCCGGGCATATCCCGTCATCCCCGATGACATCATGGCCGAGATCGCCCGATTGGACAGTTTGCAGCAGACCAGGACGTTCGCCGATGCGGTTATGGCAGGGAACGGCGTGCCGACGACCCGCAACGCCGTCCTGTTATCTGCGTGCGCGCCGGACCAGCTTGCGGCGGACACTGACTTCGCCGGTCGACCGAACGGCGTGCTGACATTCGCGCTGCTCCAGAGGCTGGCCGAACCGGGTGCGAAAGGTGAGGACGCAAAGACGACGCTGGCCGCACTCACAGCGGCGATTAAAGCGTTCGGTTTCAGCCAAACACCGCAGCTTCACGGCCGCGAGATACTGTTCGGGGAGCCGCTCATCCCGTGAACGAGGTCGCGGCAGGGCTGCGCTTTCGGCCTGCCGCAACCCGCACCCATCATGACCACCGAGATCAACGGCACGCTTCGCCGTACCGCGCTCTATGATGCACATCTCGCGCTCGGGGCGCGGATCGTGCCGTTCGGCGGGTTCGAGATGCCCGTGCAGTATGCGGGCATCCTCAAGGAGCACGAGGCGGTTCGCAAGCGAGCCGGCTTGTTCGACCTCTCGCACATGGCGCAAATCGACCTGTGCGGTGCCGACGTCGGCAGCTGGGCCGAGTCGCTGACCGTCAACAAGGTCGCGAACATGAAGCCCGGTCAGGCGCGCTACAACATCTTCACCAACGAGCAGGGCGGCGCGCACGACGACGTCATCTTCTACCGGCTCGACGAGAACCGCTGGCTGCTCGTCGTCAACGCGGGCAACGCCGACAAGATGTGGGCGCACGTTAGCGGCAACCTTTCCGGCGATGTCAAGGCCGCGAACCTGCACGGCGAGCGCGCGCTGATCGCAATCCAAGGACCGCGCTCGGTCGAGTGGCTGCAGCCATACATCGAAGCCGACCTCGCTTCGATGAAATACTACGCCTGCGCCGAG
>JALZBE010000492.1 GCA_030947665.1 Vulcanimicrobiota bacterium
GGCACGCGCGGCGTTGCGAGCGGGACGGCGTCGGATTTGCGGATCATCGACCCGGGATAGCGGTCGTTCACCGTTTCCCACAGGCCGGGACGCAGTTGGCCCATGGGTTCAGAGGTCGCCATCGTGGATCCAGGTGCCCGAACGCCGCACGAGCTCGAGGTGCGTGTACAGGAACAGATGTGCGAGGGTTGCCGTGTCGCAGTCCGCGACCATCGCACGGACGCGCGCATAATCAGTCGGCGGCATGTCGAGCAGCACCTTGATCGCGGCGACATAGGCCTTGTCGATCTCCGCGCGTCCGACGCCCTCATTGCCGTCGCCGAGATGCAGCCGCGCGTAGCGCAGGAATGCCGCGTCGTCGCCGGCAGCGCGAGCGGCATGAAGATGGTCCACAGACATGTACGGATGCCTTTATATGCCCGTCGCCGCCGCCCTCCGCGGCAGCGGGCTCTGTTGGCGTCCGAAGAGCGCGGCAAGCTTTAGGCGGGCGTCTTGCGCGTAGAAACCGTGGAATTGCGGATTCAACGATAGCGCGCGCCGCAGGCGCGACATCGCTTTGCTACGCTCACCGAAGTGGAGGGCGATCACGCCGGCATGATATTGAAGGATTGCGTTTTCCGTGTCGAAGCGGAGCGCTTTCCGAATATTCGCGCGTGCTTCGTGCCAGCGCCCATCCATCGCAGCCGCCCAGGCGAGGCGGTCCTGCGTGTAGATATCGTCCCGAACGGTGAGTTCCCGCAGGGCGATGGCATAGGCTTCGTGGACGTGGATGCGATGTTCTGAGTAATAGCTCGCCAGCAGGCCGTCCGAGATCCGCTGCGTCCCCGTGAGGCGGTAGATGGCGTCGATGAGGTCTCGCGTTTGCCGCGCCTTCTCGGTCTCGCCCAACGCCCGCTCGGCGTCGTACGCATATCCCAGCGTTTCCGGATACGGAATGATGTTGGCCGACGCCATCGCGTCATCGCGACAGGCCTCCCATCGCGCAAGCGCGCACTCGAAGCGCGCGCGAAGCCGGAATCCCTCGACGTAGCGCGGGAACACTTCGAGCGCGCGCGTTTCATCGTCGATGGCGCGCTGGTTGTCGCCGGCCTCGAACGCGAGCTCGCCGGACCGCATGGCGAACCAGGCCCGTCGTTCCGCACTTTCGTAGGCGAGGCTCTCGACGAATGCCGCCGTCCGGGCGAACGTCTCCCGCGCCTCGGCGAGATGACCCGTCTCCTCGAGATATCGCGCGCGCAGCGTATCGGCTGCAATGTCGACTCTGCCCGTTCGCGGCAGCTTGTCGAGGATGCGCTTTGCAGACGCTTCGCGGCCCAACTCCAGATCGAGTGAAGCCTCACGCACCTCCATCGCCGGGTCGCCGGGATCGAGCCGTTCGATCGCTCGCGTTATCTCGAGCGCCTTTTTGAAGTCGTGTAGCGCGAGATGAGCCGCCGCGAGCTGCGCCATCGCCGGGATGTTTCCGCGCGGCTGCGCGCGGAGCGACAACTCGGCTGCAGCGCGGGCCCGGAGCACGTCGTCGACGTTGCCTTGCTCGCGAAAGCGCTGGAGGTACTGGCCCGCCAGATTCTGCGGGCTCAGCATGTCTTGGCGCAGGTGCTGGCGCACCGCTTTCTCCCAAAAAGCGACGAGCCTGTCGCGCTGGAGGTAGTCTTGCAAGACCGGTGCCGGCGTCTGCAGGACCGCGACGTCGGCCCCGGCGACGCGAGGATCGACGACGCCCGGCCATCCCGCGATCGCGCCGAGCACCAATCCGGCCGCGGCTAGAGCGACGACCCGTGCCCGCGACCGCCGGTCGAGCCACACGTCAGTGCGGCGGAGCCAGGTATGGAAAGCTGCCGGTGTTCGCTTGACTGGGCCTTTGCGTGGTGTTTTGCGAGCGTAGGCAGTTGTTTTCTTTGCCGTCGTCCTGCGCGACCAGACCGATTTTGTTGAGCGTATCGCCGAACACCGTGCTGAACGACAGCGAGACGACGTCATCGGCGAGATCGCGGCCGCCGAACCGTCCGCCGGTGAAGCCGTTGGTCTCCAACGCCAGAAATGACGCCTTGTCGACGGTATTGGACAGATCCGCCGCGGTCTCGTCGGGGATCAGCATCGAGGCGATCGCCGTGCCGTACGCGGGGTCGCGTGAAATGTTGGTGAAGGTCTTGATCGATTGTGCCAGCACCGGGTCATTGTACGGTTCGACCGCAACCGACTGCTGGTGGTCGACGAAGCGCTCCCAGAACTCTTTCGTGAGCGGGCGTGAGAGCCGATCGACTTGAATGTACCGCTGCCCCGACCCCGGCGCAATCGTCGTCCCCGGCGCAGGTGAGGGAGATGGTGTGGGAGCGGCTTGGCCCGTGTTGAACGGCGGCGTCGACGACGATCCACCGTTGCACGCCGCCAGACCGACGACCAATCCGCACAGTGGGCCGAGGGTCGCAAAGACATTCTTCATGGTACGTCGTCTCCTAGGTGCCGCTGGGCGAGCTCGTCGTCGCCCAGACATGAACGATCGGGCTGGCGTATCCGGCGGTCAACAGTGACCGTGGGACCTCGACGATCAGCGCCTCGACGTTGAATCCGCCGGCGACGTCGGTCAAGGTGTTCTGCGATGGTTGATTGCTGCACGCATAGCCCGTCAGGTTTGGTCCTGACGTCGTGCCGGGCGCGAAGCCGTTGAAGGTCGGCTTGTTGGGATCTTCCAGCTTGTCGCCCGGGGGCGACAACAGTCCGGGGCCGGCAAAGTCACCGTTCTGCGGCGTGTTTCCCGCCCCAGGATCGCTTTGCGACGTGTGGGTGGCGAAATTGCGATCGCCCATGAACGTGAAGAACCCGAACAAGTCGAAGATGAACGGGTCCGCGCGTGGTCCGGCGAACACCTTCATTCCGTTTGTGAGCGTGTTGCCGGCCGGGTTGTTGTAGGGGATCGTGCCGCTGAGCGCCACGGCCGTGTTCACCGTTCCGATTTCATTCGGTTTTGCCGGCCCGTAGACGCTGATCGTCTGGGTCGGTCCAGTTCCGTTCGCGGTGAATTGAATCACCTCGTCTTCGGCGCTCATCGTCCCGACGGGGCCATGG
>JALZBE010000493.1 GCA_030947665.1 Vulcanimicrobiota bacterium
CGTGCAGCGGCGCGTCGCGCACCGCGTCGAGCGCCGTCATCCGGTCCTGCGGCTGCGCCGATCGAGACATCGCTACGACGCGCCCGCGATCTTCGCTTCGCTGATGGGATCGGTCGGCGGCGGCTGCCCGTTCGCCAGCGCGACGAGCTCCGCCGTGCGCTCGCGCGGCGCGACGAGGTACGCGACGCCGCCGTGCTCGCGGAAGATGAGGTCGAGCGCGGTGCGCGGATAGCGCGCCGCGACCGCGGGCTGCGCGGGATCGTTGACGAGCACGTGCTCCGGCTCGACGCCGCGCACGACGAGGAGGTGGCCGTCGCTGTGCTCCAGCGGCGCGCCGGGGAGCTCGCCGTGATTCCAGGCGATCGAGATCGCGACGGGAAGACCGGCGTCGACGAACGCGGCGACATGGTCGATCCCGCGCAGGTACGCGACGACGCCGCGCAGCCCGCGCGCGCCGGCATATGCGGCGTTGAACGCCCAGTTGCCGGTGCCGGCGTACGACGCATCGTAGACGGCGCGCGCGACGGTCGCCACGTCCGCGCCGGCACCGTGATAGCGCAGCAGCATCGCCAGCGACGCGGCGGAGCACCAGCCGTGCTCGTCGGGAAATTCCGGGACGTGCTGCGACAGCTTCGGCACGTCCAGGACGGCCGTCGATGCGCGCGCGGCGACGCGCGCGTCGGGCGGCGGTGGAACGGCGACAGCGACGGCGTCCAGCGCGACGGTGCTCGCGATGCCGATCGCCGTCAGCGCGACGTCGCTGTGCACGACGTCCACGGCTATGCGCGTCACGGCATCGCTGCCGTCCAGCGAGCGGCGCTCGTCGTGCGACCACCGCGCGTACAGCAGCGGCTCGGACACGGTGCCGTCGGCGCGGTGCGCGATCAGCGCGATCCCACCCGCCGATGCAGCGGTGTTCCAGGAGACGACCGCGCGCGTCGACGGCGGCACGCGCAGCAGCGCGTGCTGCCCCGGCCGCTCGATCAGCCGCAGCACCGAGGAGCCCTCAGATGGTCCACTCCCAGCAGTTCCAGTAGTCGGAGATGTACGACGCGGGCTTCCAGTTCTTCAAGTCGGAGTTCACCGCCGCGAATGAGTTCTGCCAGTACAAGAACACCGCCGGGGTGAGCTCGTGGATGCGGTCGGCCTGGCGCTGGTACAGCGCTTTGCGCTTCGCGCGGTCGAACGTCATGTTCGCGTCGTGGCTGGTCTGCGTCAGCACCGGGTCGTTCAGCCACGACGCGTTCGCGCCGTGCGGCGGGATCATCTTGCCGCTCCACAGCCCTTCGTTGTCGGGATCAGGGCCTTGCGTCTCGATCGTGAACTCGGAGTCGAATTTTCCGCTGTAGATGGGGCCCTTTTGCGAGAACAGCACGCTTGTCGCGAAGTTCCGGATGACGAGCGTGACGCCGACCGCGCGCAGTTCTTGCTGCATCTGCAGCTCGGCTTGGATGTTGGCTTGCTTTGACACCGTCGTCGACACCGAGAACGCCAGCGGAACGCCGTCTTTCGCGCGCGTCCCGTCCGCGCCGGCTTTCCAGCCGGCGGCGTCGAGAAGTCGCTTCGCGTCTTCGAGGTCATGCTTGATCGGCCCGATGCCGCTCGGCGCCGCCCACGACAGCGGGAACACGTCGGTCGCGGCGCGCTGGTTGTAGCCGTGGTAGATCGTGTTGTTGATTCGGTCCCAGTCGATCGCCTCGCCGATCGCCAGGCGCACGCGCGGATCGGACAGCTGCGGCTTGGACGTGTTGAACTGCAACCGCCGCACATTCGCGATCAAGCGCTTCGTAACCGTAAACCCAGAGAGCCCTTTGAGACGGTCGATCTGGTTCTCGTTCACGCTGTCGAAGATGTCGACGTCGTGCGTCTGCAGCAAGTTGAAGAGCGTGTCGGCGCTGGGCACGATCTTGTAGGTGACGTGCGCCAAGCCGGGCTTGCCGCGCCAGTAATTGGGGTTCGGGTCGAACTCCAGCGACGAGCCATGGTTCCACGCCGTCAGCACGAACGGGCCGCTCGAGATCGGCTTGCTGTTGAACGGCGCATGGTTGAGGTCGGGCAGACTTTGCAGCAGGTGCGCGGGGAGCGGCGGATAGCCTGCGCCGCCGGACGCGAAAATACCGAGAATTCCGCCGTACGGTTTTTTCAAGTGCACGATCACCGTCTGCGGATCGGGGAGATCCATGGACGCGATGTCGTCCCAGCCGGTGGTGAGCCGCGTGTTGTTGCGCGGGTTCATCACCGCGTGCCAGGTGAACACGAGGTCGCGGCCGTCGTACGGCGCGCCGTCCGACCATTTCATCCCCTTGCGGATGTGGAGCGTGATCGTGCGCTCGTCCTTGCCGATCCCGCCGTTCTGCAGCGTCGGCAGCTCCGTCGCGGCGGCCGGCAGGTACTCACCGGATTGGCCATAGCGAAATAGCGGCTCGGAGATGAATTGCGCGACTTGATCGGCTGCATCGGTGTTCGCGAACAGCTTGTTGAGCGTGTCGGGCTCTTCGCCCGGCGAGCCGATGATCAGCCGCCCGGGCCGCGTCCAGGGATGCCGGCCGCCGGCGGTAGTCGCCGACTGGTCGGCCTTCGTGCAGGCGCCGAACACGACGGCGCAGGCGGCGAAGACGGCGAGGAGCTTACGCATGCAGTACCTCGGTTTTAACCAGCGCGGGCGCGATCGCGTCGTAGAGCGCGTGCGGCCCGTTGCGAATCACGTCGTCGCACGGCAGGCCCGTCTCGGCGCGCGCGCGTTCGATTTGGGCTTGAGCGTCAGCCGCGTCGCATTCGCGCGTGTTGAGCGCGATGCCCACGACGCGCGCCGGCTTCACCGTCGCGCACAGCGCCTCGTACGTGCGGATCAGCGCGCGGTACGACAGGATCGGAACGTCGTAGTCCTCGATCGCCGTGCGCGCGACGTTGTGCACGAGCACGAGCGCGTCGGGCGCGCCGCCGTACAGCAGCGCCAGCGTGACCGGCGCGAACGCCGGGTTGTTGATACCGCCCTGTCCTTCGAGAAACAGCAGGTCGCGCGCACGCCGGTCGCCTTCGAGCACCAGCTGCTCGGCGGCGCCC
>JALZBE010000090.1 GCA_030947665.1 Vulcanimicrobiota bacterium
CGCTCACGGTTCGGGTCGGCGTGCTCGACGCTGCCGGCTGGGCATCCATCCGGCCGGACGACGCCGCTCAGTTCGCGCAGGCGATGGCGGGGACGGGGCTGGCCGTCGAACTGTGGACGCACGTCGTCTCGATCACCCGCGGCGCCGCGATCCTCGAGGCGTTCGTCGCCGCCCGGCGGGCCTTCGAGGCGGCCGGCGTGCCGGTCGTCGCGACGGACGTCGCCAGTACGGCGTCGTCGCGGCGCGGGCTCGCGTTCGACCGGCTGCGGGTCGGGGTCGGCCTGTTCGGTGCTCGGCTCGGAGCCTCGGTCGACAACCGTTGCGCCGTGCGGGTCACCGCGCCCGTCGTGCGAACGTTCGCGCCCGGCGAGACTGGTTGGGCGGGCTACGGCGACGCGCGGGTGGTTCCGCATCGTGCGGTCGCCGTGTTACGTTCCGGTTACGGTGACGGTTTTCCGAAGAATCTCGCGGATGGTGTCGATATTCTCTCGGTAGGCATGCAGTATACCGCGCGCGTTATGCACGAGGGGGTGGACGTGCGGGCGCTGATCGGCGAAGCCGACGACGTCGACACGCTCGCCGCCCGGTCCGGGATTTTGCCGCACGAGCTGGTCGTGGGGTTGGCTCCGCGATGAACGCGCTCGACGTGCTCGCGCGTTTCGATGCGACGATCACCCGGCTGGGGGTCGTCCTGAGCCCCGACGGCTCACCCTCCGAAGTCGAGGGCGTCCTCAATCCCGGCGGCGCGACGGCGCGCGACGGCTCGTGGCTGCTCTACCCGCGGGCGGTCGCGCGGGGCAACGTGTCGCGCGTCGAGCTGTGCCGCGGGGTTCGCGCGGGAGACGACATCAGCATCGAGCGGCTCGGTTTCGCGCTCGAGCCGCACGCGGCGTACGAGATGCGCACCGCTCCCGGCGGGATGGGCTGCGAGGACCCGCGCGTCACGTTCGTCGGCGCGATCGACCGGTACGTCATGACGTACACCGCCTTCGGCCCCGACGGCCCGCGCATCGCGGTCGCGCTGTCGCTCGATGGCGAGCGGTGGGAGCGGCTGGGGCTCGTGCGGTTCGCGGCGGGGCTGCACCAGGGGGACGACAAGGACGGCGTCTTTTTCCCCGAGCCGGTGATCTCGCCGAACGGCGTTCGATCGCTGGCGCTGTACCATCGCCCGATGCTGCGGCTTTCGACGATGGACGGCCGCGGCGCGATCCCCACGCTGCTCGATCTGCCTCCGCACGAGCGCGAGTCGACGCGCATCGCGTACGTGCCGCTCGAGCCCGTGCTCGGCGACATTCGCGCGCTGCTCGATGTGCGCGAGAGCGCGCTCGTGCTCGAACCCGACGCGCCGTGGTGCCGCATCAAGACGGGCGCCGGCACGCCGCCGGTGCGCATCGCGGAAGGCTGGTTCTCGCTTTTCCACGGCGTCGACGCGCGCGAGGTGGGGGACGGGAAGTACACGATGCGGTATAGCGCCGGCTTCGTCGTGCACGACGCCCAGCAACCGCACATCGTGCGCTACCGCTCGCAGACGCCGGTGATGGTGCCCGAAGGCGTCGACGAGACGCACGGCATCGTGAACGACGTCGTATTCCCGACGGCGCTGTGCGCGCTCGGCGACCGCACGTACGAGATCTACTACGGCATGGCGGACGCGCGCATCGGTCGCGCGCGCTTGCAACTGGCGCCGCCGTTCGCCGATGCGCGGGAGCCCACCGCATAATCCGTCGCGCGATGGTCCGGTACTACGTGATCGCGACGGTGATCATCGTCGCGTTCGGCAGCATCGTGTTCGCGCACCGCTTCGCCGTGAACGGCTGGAAGATGCATGCGGAAGCGACCGGGCCGCCGTCCACGGCGCACGGAAATTCGAACGAAGGCTTCGTCGCGACGCCGTCGCCGTTTTTCATCGGGCAGGGTCCGTGGGTGATGAGCGCGCTGCCGTCGTGCTTCGTGCAGCAGTCCTCGAAGACGGGTCCGTCGCGCCTGCTGCACGCTGACGTGCCGCAGCCCGCGCTGCGCATCGCGCCCGGCACGACCCTGCACCGCGCGAATTGCACGGTGCTCGTGCGGCCGCACGACATCTGGGTGTACCGCGGCGGCGACCGCCTGCGCGTCCCGCCGGAGGCGCGGTTGTACAACGGCCCCGAAGGATTGACGCTCGTCTACGAGCACGCCGGGCACACGGAAGTCCGCGTCTATTGAGGAGCTGCCTAGGTTGAGCGCCGCACTCTGCTGAGGATGAACAGCAGCAGCAGCGCCATGATCACAAACGGGGCGAACTGGAAGAAGAAACCCATCATCGATGTCGAGTCGGCCGCGCCGGGGCGCGCGACGATGGAAACGTCGGCGCCGCTGCGCTGAATCGCAGGCCACAGGTCGCGGTCGGGCGTGACCCCCGTCGAGATCGTCTTGCCGTCGTTGAGTTCCACGGTGATCTGACGGGCCGGAATGGTGACGCGGCGGACATCGTGCCGGTTGAGGTGGTCGATCACCGTGGCGACCGGCATGCCCGACTCGGGCGGTGACACCACGACCTTGTCGACGACGAACACCGCCAGGATGATGATTCCCATCGCCACCAGACCGAGCCTCAACCAAGGCGGTGCGAACGGCCGGTTTCCGTACGGGAATCGAGCGCCTGGCGTCATCGTCGTGCTGATACCCGGGCCGAGCGGAATAGTGTCACGCAGTCCCCGCGCGCTCGGCGTCGAAGGGCTGTTCACATGGAAATCCGCGAGGAAGTCGCCAAACGGCGCACGTTCGCGATCATCTCGCACCCCGATGCCGGCAAGACGACGCTCACGGAGAAGCTGCTGCTGTACGGCGGTGCGATCGTCACGGCCGGCCAGGTCGCGGCGCGCCGCCGCGCGCGGGCGGCGACGTCGGACTGGATGGAGCTCGAGCGCGAGCGCGGCATCTCGATCACGTCGACCGTGCTGCAGTTCCCGTACCGCGGCCACACGATGAATCTCCTCGACACGCCGGGCCACCAAGACTTCGGTGAAGACACCTACCGCACGCTGCTTGCCGCCGATGCCGCGGTGATGCTCATCGACGCCGCCAAAGGCGTCGAGCCGCAGACGCGCAAGCTTTTCGCGATCTGCCGCGCGCGCCGCATCCCGCTGTTCACGTTCGTCAACAAGATGGACCGGCCGTCGCGCGACCCGCTCGAGCTCTTGGACGAGCTGGAAAACGTGCTCGGGATCGGCGCGTACCCGATGAACTGGCCGCTCGGCAACGGCGAGACGTTTCGCGGCGTGTACGACCGCGAGTCGGGTGAGGTTCACACGTTCGAGCGCACGCAGCACGGCGCGAAGCGCGCGCCGGTGAAGGCGTCGTCGCCGAGCGATCCGGCGATCGCGGCGATCGTGGACGAGCGCACGTATCGCGAGTTCATCGATCAGCTCGAGCTGCTCGAAGGCGCGGGCGCCGGGTTCGACCACGACGCGATGCTGCGCGGCGACGTCACGCCGGTGTTCTTCGGCAGTGCCGTGACGAACTTCGGCGTCGAGCTGTTCCTCGACGCATTCGTCCGCATGGGCCCGCCGCCCGCGGCGCGCATCGACTCCGAGAAACACCGCGTCGAGCCGACCGACGACCGCTTCTCCGGCTTCGTGTTCAAGATCCAGGCGAACATGGACCCCCGGCATCGAGACCGCATCGCGTTTCTGCGCGTGTGCAGCGGCAAGTTCGAGCGCGACATGACGGTGCGCAACGTGCGTACCGGCAAGGACGTGCGGCTGACGCGCGCGATGAAGCTGTTCGCATCGGACCGCGAGTCGGTGGACGTGGCATTCGCGGGCGACGTCGTGGGCCTCGCGAATCCCGGCGTGTTCGCAATCGGGGACACGCTGGCCGACGGCGACGCGACGGCCTTCGACCCCATCCCCGCTTTCGAGCCGGAACATTTCTCGCTGGTCCGCAGTACCGACACGGCGTCCTACAAGTCGTTCCAGAAAGGGATCGCGCAGCTTCGCGAGGAGGGAGCGATCCAGGTGTTCCATCCCTACGGCGAGGTTCGCAGCGAGCCGATCCTCGCCGCCGTCGGCGCCCTCCAGTTCGAGGTCGTCAAATATCGCTTGGAGGCGGAGTACAACGTGAAAACGGTCTTCCACACGCTGCCGTACACCACGGCGCGCCGCGTTCGCCCTGCGACAGGTTCAGGACCGGCCGACCCGGCGACCGCGACGCTCGGCTCGAGCGCGCGCCTCGTCGAGGACTGGGACGGCAACGTGCTCGCGCTCTTCGAGAGCGAGTGGAGCATCAATCTGGTCCAACAGTGGAATCCTGGGCTGGCGTTCGAGCCGTTCGGCGCGCGCGATCTCGCCCGCGAGGTGCCGGCGTGATGAAGAACGTGACCCCGGGACCGGGCCCGGTGCGCACCGGGACCGTGGCGCCGGTGATGGACGCACGCCGTAATCAAATCATAATCCTGGCGGTGTTCGTGGTCGTCATGGTGCTGCTGGTGCGCGCGTGCTCGGGCCGCGAGAACCAGTACGAGCGGACCGCGCACGAGCTCACTGCTGCCGCGCAGAACAACGACTACGCCGGGGTGGCGAAGCTCGAAAACTCCCAAACGGCCGCTACGATGGGACGCGGCCGGCTCGGAGCGGCCGCCGACAAGTTGGCGCCGCTCGGCAAGATCAAACGCGTGCACGAGAACACCCCGGCGTCCGACGGCCCGCGCGTGCACGAGTTCGACGTCACGTTCGACAAGGGCACCGTGCACGAGAAGATCCAGTTCGACCCGGACAACAAGGTTTTCGGTTTTCACTACGACCCGCCCGTCATGAACAAATAGTGCTCGAGACGTCGTTCGCGGCGTCCTTTGCGGACGTTCGCGAGGCGGCGGAGCGGCTGCGCGGCGTCGTGCACCGCACGCCGGTGGTGACGTCGGCGACGCTCGACGCGCGCACCGGCGCGCGGGTTTACTGCAAGGCGGAGAACCTTCAGCGCATCGGCGCGTTCAAGATTCGCGGCGCGTACAACACCATCGCGCAGCTCGATCCCGAACGGAAGCGCGGCGGCGTCGTCGCATTCTCCAGCGGCAACCACGCGCAGGGCGTCGCGCTGGCCGCGAAGCTGCTCGGCGTGGCCGCGACGATCGTGATGCCTTCCGACGCACCCGCGGCGAAGCTCGCCGCAACGCGCGGCTACGGCGCCGAGGTGATCACGTACGACCGCGAGCGCATCAACCGCGCGGAGCTCGCGGCCTCGGTCGCCGCCGAGCGCGGCGCGACGCTGGTGCCGCCGTACGACGATCCAGCGATCATCGCGGGCCAGGGCACGGTCGCGCTGGAGCTGATCGAAGACGCCGGTCCGCTCGACGTGCTGCTGGTGCCGCTGGGCGGCGGCGGACTCTTGGCCGGCAGCGCGCTCGCGACGACGGCGCTGTCGCCGGGCGTCCGCATCTACGGCGTGGAGCCCGAAGCCGGCGACGACTGGGTGCGCTCGTGGCGTGAGAACTGCATCGTCTCGATCCCGGTACCGAAAACGATCGCGGACGGCCAGCAAACGCAAAGCCCCGGCGAGCTAACCTGGCCGATCGTGCGCGCGCTCGCAACCGGCGTGGTGACGGTGAGCGACGACGAGATCCGCGTCGCGATGCGCTTCGCGTTCGAACGCTTGAAACTCGTCGTCGAACCGAGCGGCGCCTCAGCCCTCGCCGCGCTGCTGCACGGCAACGTCGACGTGCGCGACGCACGCGTCGGCGTGATCGTCAGCGGCGGCAACGTCGACCCGGCGACGTTCGCCGCCTGCATCACCGCCTAGCGCGACGTCAACGCGGCGTGCCGGGGCGTCCCATCTCGTGGAACTGCGCGTTGGGGCGCATGTCCATGAAGCCCGCCATCCGATTCGAGAAACCGAAGAACGCAGCAACCGACGCGATGTCCCAGGCGTCGTCGTCCGAGAGCCCGACGGCCTTGAGCTCCGCGAGCTCCTTGTCGGTCGCGGCGAAGCCGCGCTCGTTCACGCGCGATGCGAACGTCAGGATCGCGCGCAGCCGCGGCGCCAGTTCGGCGGTGCGCCAGTTCGTCGCGATCTGGTCCGCGACGACGGCGTCCTTGCCGAGGATGCGCAGCGCGGCGCCGTGCGCGGTGACGCAGTACAGGCACGCGTTCTCCGCCGAGACCGCGACCACGATCGCCTCGCGTTCCGCGCGCGACAGCCCGCTCGGACCTTTCATCAGCAAATCGTGGTAGTGCATGAACGCGCGGAAGTGCTCCGGGCGCTTCGCGTATGCGAGAAACACGTTGGGGACGAAGCCGATTTTTGCGCGCGTCTCCTCGCAGATCGCGCGGATGTCGTCGGGCATGTCGTCCAGCGGCGGCGAGCCGAAACGCGAGGGCACCGCGGCATGCGCGGCGCCCTCGTTGAACGGCGGGTGACTACTTGGGCGCGACGATGTTCCCGCAGGCGACATAGACCGGCACCTCTTTGGTCGACTTGTGGACGTTGATTGCGTACGGCGCTTTCTGCAATTGCGCGAGCGTGACGCCCTCGATCGTCTTCTCCGACTGGCCTTCGTGCACGGTGGTGAGCGGATATGCGGGCTTGGGATCCAGCTTCTCGCACGTGCCCTTGTGGATGTGGGCCGGCTGATCGACGTCGCCGCCGCCTCGGAGGCGAAGCCTTACGATGAGGCCCTTCGAGCCGTCGAGCAGCGTTGCGGTGCCGGACTCGTCGGATTTGTTCTGCTCGAGCAGTCGGATCTGCGTCGGCAGCTTCCGCGTGACCGGTGCCGGGCTCTGGGCGGTAACGGCGAGGACGAGTGCCGCGCCGATCGCGGCCGAGACGAGTGTGCGCACGGGAAAGACCTCCGGGCTAAGGCGAGGTTCGCCGTCCCTTCGGCCGCCGCCGGTCATCGCCTGCGAACGGCCGAGGCCGCTGCGATTGCCGCGACGGCCTCGCTAGCCGTCAGGTCCGTCCTTTCAGCATCGCGCGCGCTGCGTTCCAGCCGGGCGCGCCCATCACGCCGCCCCCCGGGTGCGCGGCCGAACCGCACAGGAACAAATGCTTGACCGGGGTCCGGTAGTTCGCCCAGCCCGGCGCGGGGCGGAACATGAACAGCTTGTTCAAGCTCATGGCGCCCTGGAAGATGTTGCCCCCGGTGAGATTGAATTTCGCCTCGATGTCGACCGGGCTGAGCACCTGGCGGTCGATCACCGACGCCGTGAACCCCGGTGCGTACTGCTCGACGACGCCGAAACAGCTGTCGGCGAACGCGTTCTTCGCGGCATCGTCCCAGCGCCCGCCGCGCAGCGTGTACGGCGCGTACTGGCAGAACATCGACATCAGGTGCTTCCCCGGCGGTGCGACCGTGGGATCGACCGCGGACGGGATCGTGCACTCGACGACGGGGTGCGTTGACGGCCGGCCGTACTTCGCGTCGTCGTAGCCGCGCTCGATGTAGTCCTGATCGGGGCACAGGTGGATCGTGCCGCGGTGCTGCGGCCCCGCCTCGCTGCCCGGACGTGCGGTGAAGTTCGGCAGCGCGGAAAGCGCGACGTTGATCTTCGCCGACGCGCTGCTGTAGTCGATGCGCTGGATCTCGGCGAGAAAGTCCGCCGGCAGCTGCTCGCGCGCGAGGAACTTCTCGAACGTCAGGCGGCAGTCGACGCTGCTGGCAACGTGGCGCGCGCGCAGCTCGTCGCCGTTCGCGAGCGCGACGCCGGCGGCGCTCCCGTTTTCTACCAGGATGCGCGCGACCTCGGCTTCGGTCCGGATCTCGACGCCCAAGTCCGCGGCGGCTTTGGCGAGGGCCTGCGTGAGACCGCCCATGCCGCCCTTGACGTAGCTCCACACGCCGCGCGCGCCGTTGGTCTCGCCCATCACGTGATGGAACAGCACGTACGCGGTGCCCGGCATCGACGGCGACGCGAACGCGCCGATGATCGCGTCGGTCGCGAGCGTCGCCTTGAGCTCCTCGGACTCGAACCAGCGGTCGAGGATGGGCCGCGCCGCGCCCGTGAGGATCTCGACGGCCTCGCCCATCGAGCCGTCGAGGCCTTTCACCGCAAGGCCGAGCTTGCCGAGCGAGAGCAGGTCGCCGATCCCCGGCCGCACGGGGTTCGGCGGCGTCTGCGTGAGCGTCGGCTCGATCACCGTCGCGACG
>JALZBE010000494.1 GCA_030947665.1 Vulcanimicrobiota bacterium
GAATGGACCAGCGTGCGTGGTCGCTCGACTTCGACACGGCGAGCATGAGCCCGGACGGCACGCAGGCAACGATTGCGCACGTGCGTGACGGCCGCATCCACCGCCCCGGCAAGCCCGACGTGAAAATGACGGCCGACGGCGTCACCGTGAACCGCATCAGCAACGACTTCACGGTCGCCGGCCCGGTGACATTCGACGAGCCCGAACCCGACGGGCGGATGCGCCGCTTCACGACGATCGGAGCGCGCTACTCCGGGGGGACGCGCGTGCTGCAACTCGATCGCACCGCGACGATCACCGAGGGCACCAACAAGATCGTCGTATCCAGAGCGAACGTGAACTTCCGCACCGGCGACGTGACCGTCGGCACGCTACAAGCGACGCGCCGGTGACGCGGTTCGCAAAAAGAAAACCGCGCGGTGTTTCGTGATCGCCGCGCGGAGTCGTAGTGTCGTATCGTCGCCGTCGTCAGGTCTCTTCGGGTGGCGCGTTCTTTTTCGCTTCGGCGATCAGCTTCTTGACTTTCTGGCCGCCCTTGTGACCGATCTGTTCGTAGAAATTCGGTCCATATTTTTCCTTCACGACCTTGCCGCCCTTTTGGCCGATCGATTCGTAGAACTCCGCGCCGTGACGTTCGCGCGTGGCCTGACCACCTTTGCGACCAATTTCTTCGTAAAATCCCGAACCGTATCGGTCGCGGACCGTGTCGCCGCCTTTTTTACCCGCTTCGCGCACCGACATCTCGCCGTCGACCTTCTCCGTCCGCGCTTTTGTGGTAGCGGGTTTCTTGGAGTCGGCCATGCGTCAGCCGGCCGTTTTCGTCGTACGCTTCAGCTTCTGGCCGCCTTTGGCCCCGATCTCCTCGTAGAACGACGGGCCGTACTTGCTCTTCGTCGCCTCGCCGCCTTTGCGGCCGATAGCTTCGTAGAACTCGCTTCCGTATTTCGCCTTCACGCGATCGCCGCCGCGTTTTCCGGCCTCGCGGACGCTCATCCCACCGCCCGTGGTCGTCGTCATGTTATCGTTGGTCGCCATGTTGGAAATAGTCCCCCTGAGCTGTCGGCCCACCGTCTGCCTCGTACCCAGCGGAAGCTAGGTTAAACGCTGCTCTGGACGATCTTGGAGCGCCCCCGCGTGTACGACGGACAGGGCGGCGAACCGTTCACCACCGATGTCGCCGTCGCCGACGGCCGGGTCGTCGCGATCGGGGACCTTACCGATCGCGATGCGCACGAACGCGTTCCGTGCGACGGGCTCGCGATTGCGCCAGGCTTCATCGACGTTCATTCCCACTCCGACGAGCTTTGGCTCGTCGATCCGCGCTGCGAAGGCAAGATTCGCCAGGGCGTGACGACGGAGATCGGCGGCAACTGCGGCATGTCCGTCGCGCCATTGTACGATAGCGCGCTAATCAAAGCGCGGCGCAATGCGCGCGACTACCGGCTCGACGTGCAGTGGACGTCGTTCGACGCGTTCTTCACGCTCGTCGAACGCGAAGGGGTCGCGCTTAACGTCGCGTCGCTCGTGGGGCTCGGGACGACGCGCTCGTGCGTCGCGGGCCCCGCCGCGCGGCCGTTGGAGCGCGAGGAGCTCGACGCGCAGAACCGGCTGATCCGCGGCGCCATCGAAGAAGGCGCGCTCGGCGTGTCGAGCGGGTTGATCTACGAGCCGGGACGCTATGCGGATCTCGCGGAGCTCATCGCGTGCGCGAGCGCCGCGCGCGATGCCGGCGCACCGCTGTACGCGTCGCACGTGCGCAACGAAGGCGACGACGTCGAAGCCGCGATCGCCGAAGCGCTCGCGGTCGGCGAACGTGCCGAAGTTGCCGTGCAGTGCTCGCATCACAAAGCGGCCGGCAAGAAGAACTGGGGCAAAGTGCACCGCACGCTCGCGGCCATCGACCGCGCGCGGGCGCGCGGCGTCGCGGTCGGCTGCGACGCGTATCCGTACGTCGCGTCGTGGACGGAGCTCGCGACGGTGCTGCCGCCGGCTGCGCGCGACGGCGGCGATGCCGCCGCGCTCGAACGTCTGCGCGATCCAGAGCAGGCGCTCGCGATCGCGTTGGCGATGCAGCTCGCGCGCGATCCCGAACTCGGCGGCGACGGCTGGGATACGATCATGGTGACCAGCGCCGGAAGCGAACGCAACGCCGAACTCGCCGGGATGCGCGTCGATGCGATCGCGCGGCATTGGCGCACGACGCCGCAGCGCGCGGTAGTCCGGCTGCTCGTTGAAGAGGAGATGCGCGTCGAGTCCGTATTTTTCTCGATGAGCGAGGACGACGTCGCGACCGTGCTCAGCGCGCCGTTCTGCAGCATCGGCAGCGATGCGTCGGCGCGCGCGTTCGCCGGCATCACCGCGCGCGGCGTCCCGCACCCGCGCACCTACGGCACGTTCCCGCGCGTATTCGGCCGCTACGTCCGCCAGCGGCACGTGTTCGACATGGCCGAAGCGGTGCGCCGCATGACGTCGCTGCCCGCCGCGCAGTTCGGCTTGCGCGACCGCGGCACCATCGCGCCGGGGATGCACGCCGATCTCGTGGTATTCGACCCCGACAACGTCGTCGACCGCGCGACGTACGAAAATCCATTCGTCGCGCCCGACGGCATCCGCGACGTCTACGTCAACGGCCGCGCCGTGCTGCGCAACGGCACGCTGACCGGCGCGCGCCCCGGCCACGTGCTGCGCAACGGCCGCGCGTCGACGGGTTCGGCATGATCCGAGGCGCGGCATGAATCTCGACGACCTCGAGCCGGCGCACCGCGCGGCGTTGCTCGCCGGCGCCAAACGCGTGCGGCTCGCCCGCGGCCAAAGCGCGTACTCGCTCGGCGACCGCGCCGACCGCGTCTTCTTCGTGCGCAGCGGGCGGGTGAAGATCGTGCGAACCAACCCGTCGGGCGCGGAGGCGATCGTCGGGATCCGCACCGCGGGCGACGCGTTCGGCGAGCTCACGAGCTTCGTCGACGAAGGCGTGCGCGCGACCAGCGCGATCGCGATCGAGGCGGTGGAAGCCGACGCGATCTCGGCCGCGGCGTTCGGCGCCGCGCTCGAGCACGAC
>JALZBE010000495.1 GCA_030947665.1 Vulcanimicrobiota bacterium
CGGCGGGACCGGCCGGTGCGAAAGCGAGCGCCGCACCGGGAGCAAAGGCGGGTTCGGGCGCAAGCGCCGCGACCGCAAACCAGCCGCAGAAGACCGAGCCTAGCGCGCCGGGCGGCGCCGCCCCCGCTCCCAGCGCGTCGCCGTCGTCGGCGAACGACTCGCTCAATGCCAGGCTGCGCGCGCTGCTGCCCCACGGGGCCGTCACCCCCGGCCGGTACACGCCCGGCCTCGACGCCAACGCCGCCGTCGCGGCCTACGAAAAAGCGCTCGCGCCGCCGGCCGAGGTGCTCGCGGCGACGTTCGGCCTGATCCGCGTCACGCGCACGACGTTTTCGGCCGACTCGGTCGCGTATGTGTTCGAGCGAAAAAAGGACCTGTTCGGGCGTGAAGTCTGCCGCGCGTTCCGGGTGACCGACCATCCCAAGCCGCCGCCGCCGACCCCGGTCCCGAACCTGATCGGCGGCTTCGCTCGGCCTTACATCCCCGACCGGCCGCCGGATCTGAAGCCCGTCATCGAGTACGTCGACGTCTCGTGCAACGACCGGCACATGGAGCGCTTCCCGCCGGGCACCCTCACCACGCCCGTCCCTCGCCACCTCTGAGAATTCGACCGTAGCCGTGCGCCGAAGCCGCGTGGTTGCGAGAAACGGGCCGCTGTCGTATGATGTCGGACGGACGTAGACGCTGGGAGCGTGGGCAAAGCCCGCGCTTCTTTGTTGAAAGAGGGAAGGAGGTCGCGGTTGGAGCCGTCCGGCGAGAAAACGCTGTTCGCTGACGCTTTCGAACAGGCAGTCGATGCGCTGCCGCACCTGCCCGATTTCCGGGACGTCGAGATCCTCGGCACGAGCGTGCATAGGCACCGTCGGACCAGTGCGTTGCACGTGACGGTCGACCGTGAGGGCGGCGTCGACATCGCGACGTGCGAGCGCATCGCCGCGCGCGTCAACGCGGCGCTCGAGGCGTTCCCCGATCCGTATACGCTCGAGATCGAGTCCGCGGGATTGAATCGTCCGCTCACCAAGCCGTCGGACTACGACCGCTTCACCGGACGCGACGTCAAGATCGTCACCACGCTCGCGATCGAGAGCGCGAAGACGCATCGCGGCAAGCTCAACGGCGTCCGCGGCACCAACGTGATCCTCGCCCGTGACAAGGGCGAGCTCCCCATCCCACTCGCCGTCGTCAAGTCGGCCAATCTGGAGTACGACGTACGCGCGGATCTCCAGCGCGCGAAACAACGAGAGAAGAACCGATGAACGCAGAGATGATCGCGGCGCTCCGCGAGATCGAGAACGAACGCAACATCAGCTTCGAGTCGCTGCTCGAAGCGCTGGAAGCCGCGCTGATCTCCGCCTACAAGCGCAACTTCGGCGGTGAGGCGAACGCGATCGTGACGATCGACCGCCAGACCGGCGACTATCAGGTCTATCACCGCCGCACCGTCGTGAACGACGACGAGGTGACCGATCCGAAGCTCGAGATCGCGAAAGCGCAGGTGGGCTCGCGCTACGAGCCGGGCGACTTCTACGATGAGATCGTGACCCCGCGCGACTTCGGCCGCATCGCCGCGCAGACCGCCAAGCAGGTGATCGTGCAGCGCATCCGCGAGGCCGAGCGCGACACCGTCTACAACACGTACTCCGCGAAGCTTCACGACATCGTGCTCGGCTCGGTGCAGCGCTACGAGCAGCGCAACATGTTCGTGCTGCTCGACGACCGCAAGACCGAAGCGCTGCTGCCGTTCTCGGAACAAGTCGCGCGCGAGAACTACCGCATCAACGACCGCATCCGCGCATACGTGCTCGACGTGCGCAAGACGAACAAGGGTCCGCTGGTCGTGCTCTCGCGCGCGGCCGAAGGGCTCGTGCAGCGGCTCATCGAGTTCCAGGTCCCCGAGATTCAGGACGACATCGTCGAGATCATGGCGATCGCGCGCGAGCCCGGCGCGCGCACGAAAGTGGCCGTCACCTCGAAGCGGCCCGAGATCGACGCGGTCGGCGCGTGCCTGGGGCCGAAGTCGTCGCGCATCGCCAACGTCTCCGACGAACTGCGCGGCGAGAAGATCGACGTCATCCGCTGGGCTGCGGACCTCTCGGCGTTCATCGGCAATGCGCTCGCGCCGGCCAAGGTGCTCGGCGTGGAGCTGTACGAGGACGAGGGGATCGCGCTGGTCATCGTCCCCGACCACCAGCTTTCGCTGGCGATCGGGCGCGAGGGCCAGAACGTCCGGCTCGCGGCGCGCTTGACGGGCTGGCGCATGGACATCACCAGCGACTCGGAGGCCGCCGAGGCTCGCGAGCGCTACCAGGCCGAGCGCGAGGCGCGGGCCGCCCAGGCGGGCACCGAGGAGGGCGACGTTGCCGCGGACGAGGCCGTCGCAGCCGAGGGCGAGGAGCCCGAGGAGGCCGCCGCGATCGACCAGGACGAGCTGCTGCGCCGGCTCGAGGAGTTCAAGCGGGAGATGTTCACGAACGAATGATCCCGCAACGCACCTGCGTCGGCTGCCGGACGGTGTTCCCGCAGCCCGCGCTGCGGCGCTTCGTCCGCCAGGACGGGCGTTGGGTGGCCGACACGAGCAAGCGGCAGGACGGGCGTGGCGCCTACCTCTGCTCCCGCGAGTGCGCGCAACGGGTCGCAAAGAACAAGCGTTATGCGGGGTTTAGTGGCGAAGCTCTGTTACAATGGTGACTCCCTCCGGATCTCGGAGCTCAAACAGAATGACTTAACGGGCGGTGGCGCCTCCGGGCGCCATATCTTTGAAGGACTGCATGGCAACCGGTAAACCCAGAATTTTTGAGCTCGCCAAAGAGCTCGGCATGTCGTCGAAGGACTTGCTCGGCCTATTCGGCCGTCTAGGCCTCGAGGCAAAGAACCAACTCAGCGTCGTCGAGCCGAAGGTCGCCGACCTTCTCCGCGCACAGCTCAAGGGCGCCAAAGCCGCCGCGAAAGCTGCGCCTGCCGCCGCACCTGCGGCGGTCGCGACCGCTGAACCCCCGGCCGCCGCCGTCGCGGCTCCTTCAAGCGCGCCCGCCCCCAAGCCGCCAGCCGCCGTTAAAG
>JALZBE010000496.1 GCA_030947665.1 Vulcanimicrobiota bacterium
CGCGCTCGGCGAACCGGACGCGCACGTGAGCGTCGTCGTCGCGGCCTGGGGCGACATCGATTGAGACGCCTCTGAACAAGTCACCGTTCTCGGGCATCGTGGCGAGGGCAGTCGATCGAGAACGAACACCTCATCAGAAATCCCTTAAACCGTTCGGACTCCGCGACCACGCGGCGTTGAACGCGCTGTGGGTCGGGATCCATTTTCAAGACACCGCGCTCGTCGCGATCGTCGTACCCGCGATCGTGCTGCGTCTCGCACCGCACGATCACACGGCGGTGCTCGCGATGCTCGCGACGTTCGTCTACGTCGCGGTGGCGGTCGTCCCGCCCGTCGCGGGGTGGCTGTCGGACCGCGCGCGGCGGCGCGGCGGCGACCGGCGGCGCGAAACGGCGCTGGCGCTTTTGGTCGACGTGCTCGCGATCGGCGCGATGGCGTTCGCCGCCTCGGTAGGAGCGGTCGGTGCGGCGCTCGTCGCCGCGACGATCGCGATCACCGCGGCGCAAACGATCTACCAGGCGCTGCTGCCCGAAGTCGTGCCGCGCGCGGCATGGGGCACGTCGTCGGGCGCGCGCGGCGTGATGACGCTCGCCGGCACGGTGCTCGGCCTGTTGGCCGCGGCGCTGCTTCCACCGCAGCTCGCGCTGTTCGCGATGGTCGCCGTGATGGTGGTCGCCGCGCTCTCGCTCGCGGCGATCCCCGCACCCGCAGCCGGCGCGCCCACGCCGCACGCGACGATTCGCGACCGTCACGACCTCACCGTCACGCTGTTCGCGCGCGGCTGGATCGTGCTGGGCATGACGCTGCTCAACACGTACGTGCTGTACTTCTTCAACGACGTGCTCGGCGCGCGCGACGCGTCGCTGAAAACCGGGCTCGTCGCGGGCTCCGCGCTCGTCGGCGCGATCGTGTCGAGCGTGCTCGCCGGCAAGCTGTCGGACCGCTTCGACCGCCGGTGGGTCGTCGCGCTCTCCGGCGTGCCGATGACGCTGGCCGCGACCGGCTTCGCGCTCGTGCCCGAACCGCAGCTTATTTTCGTGTACGCGGGATTGTTCGGACTCGGCTTCGGCGGGGTGTTCGCGGTCGGATGGGCGCTCGCGCTGGACACGATCCCCGAACTGGGCGACGTCGCGCGCGACCTCGGCGTGTGGGGCACGCTCTCCAATTTGCCGTCCATCGCCGCACCCGCGATCGGCGGCTGGATCATCGTGCACGGCGCGACGCCCGCCGACGGATATCGCTGGCTCTTCGCGAGCGCGGGGTTGTGTTTCGCGATCGGCTCGCTGGTGGTGCTGCGCGTCGGGCACGAGCCGCTCGCGTCGAGCTGGTCGACGCTGCTGGTCGCGCTGACGTGCGCGATCCGCCAGCCGCTCATCGCGTGCAACGTCCGCGTGCGTCAATGGGGCCGGCTGCCGCGGCGCCGCGGGCCCGCCTTGCTGATCGCCAACCACCAGCACGAAGACGAATCGGAGATCGTCGTCGAGCGCACGTTCCTGCAAGGCCCGTGGCGGCCCGCGTTCACGGCGTCGTCGCGCCGCATGTACGAGCCCGGCTTCTTCGCGACGCGTATGCCGTGGCTGGCGCCGCTGATGCGCGGCGTGAATGCGGGGCCGCTGTTCGTCGCGCTGGGGATGCTGCCGCTCGAGAACGAGCTCGCGGTGCGCCCGCTGCGCAGCCTCGCGTACGCGGTGCACGCGCGCCACGGCGACTTGCCGCTCGACGTCGTGTTCCGCGACGACGCGCGCGCGCCGGTGCCCGGAGCGCAGCGCTTGTCCGATCTGCTCGCGCCGGCGGCGTTCGCGGCGGGCGAGACGCGCGTGCGCGTGTCGTACGTGCGCGAACCGTATCGCGGCGAGCTTCTCGCGCAGACGCGCGCCGGGATCGCGGAGGACATCGCGCGCATCGCCGGCGTCGTGCTGCGCGGCGCGACGTTCTTCGTCACGCCCGAAGGGTTCTACAGCACCGACGGGCGCATGCGCCCGCTCAAGGGGATCGTCGAGCACCTCGTGCCGCTCGCGCGCGTCTGGTTCGCGGCGATCGCGTTCGACCCGTTTCGTGGCCGCCGGCTGTCGCTGCTCTACCGCGTGGTCGAGCCCGCCGATCCGCACGATTTGGCGACGTCGCTGGCCGCGGCGCGCCCGGTCACGACCAGCGCGCTGCTCGCGCAGTGGCTGCTCGCCGTCGGCTTGCCCTTCTCCGACGACGAAGCGCGCGACGGCGTCGTGCGCCTGCGCGACGCGCTGCCGCGCGGCGCGTTCGTCGATCCCGAGCTCGCGCGCGATCCGCAGGCGTGCGTCGACGAGGCGCTCGCCCGCATGACGCGGCGCGCGCTGTTGGTCGCCGACGGCGGGCGGCGACGCCTGGCCGAGCGCCGCGGCGACGCCCGCTTCCCCGGCGTCGAAGACATCGTGGCCTATCAAGCCGCGTTCCAGGGTGAGACCGTCGATGCGCTCCGGCGGCTGGCCGAGCGTCCGCCCCCGGGACTTCGCATCGAGCCGTCGTAAGGGACGTCAACGTGCCGTTCGCCGAATGCGCCGTCCGCCGGCCGCCGCCCGGGAGAGACGAGTGAGGTTAGATCGTTTCTCGCCGGCGCTCGAAACCGAACCGGACGAGCCGTCGGTCGTCGCCGTGGTCATCCCCACGTACAAGGCGACGCTGACGATCGAACGCGTCGTGCGGCGCGCGCTCGCGGTCGCGGATCTCGTGGTCGTCGTCGACGACGCGGACCCCGAGCGCAGCGCGGAGCTCGTGCGCGGGATCGATCCGCGCGTCCACATCGTCCGCCACGAGGTCAACCGCGGCGTGGGCGGCGCGACGAAGACGGGCATGCGCGAAGCGATCGCGCTCGGCGCGCGCTACATCGTGAAGATCGACTCCGACGACCAGATGGACACGTCGTACGTGCCGTTCATGATCGAGGCGCTCGAGCGGTATCCGGAAGTCGATCTCGTCAAGGGCAACCGCTTCGCCGACCCGGCGACGCTGCGCCGGATGCCGTTCCTGCGCCTGATCGGCAACGCCAGCGCGACGCTGCTGGTGAAGTTCAGCAGCGGCTA
>JALZBE010000091.1 GCA_030947665.1 Vulcanimicrobiota bacterium
CACGAAGCCGCCGCGCGGGCGGGCTACGCGCTGCGCCGTACCGACGGCGGCGACGGACGGCTCGCGGCGTGGATCGACTTGCAGTTCGCGCCGTCGTGGTGGTCGTACGAAGCGGGCGCGGGCAGCGCGTGGGTTGCCGAGCGCGACGGCGAGATCGCGGGCTTCGCGGCCTTCGGCGCGCGCGGTTTGAAATTTCCGTGGCTGCGCGCGTGGCGCGACCGCGACGACACCGGCATCTTCGGACCGTACGGCGTCGCCGAAGCGCAGCGCGGCACCGAGCTCGGTGAGGTGCTGCTGACGGCCGCGCTGTGCGCGCTGCGCGCGATGGGATACGCGCAGGCGCTCATCCCCGCGGTGGGTTTCGAACGGCTCGTCGCCGCGTACGTGCGGCGCACGGGCGCGACCGTGGTCGACGAATTCAATTACGACACCGGCCGCTTTCGCGCGACGATCCTCGCATCGGGCGCGGGGACGAACGCGCGCAGCGTGCTCGAGCGCGTGCACGATGGTCGGCTGCCGCTCGACGTCGCCGCCGTCGTTGCGAACGATCCTCGCGCGGGCGCGCTCGACGCGGCGCGCGCGCACGGCGCCGATGCGGTCGCCGTCACGTGGGACCGGGCGCACGAATCGCGCGCGGCCTTTGACGCGCGCGTGATCGACGCCGTCGCGCGCACGGCGCCGCAACTGGTGCTGCTGCTCGGCTGGATGCATCTGCTGCCGCCGGCGTTCTTGCGGCGCTTCCCTGAGACGATCAACCTGCACCCGTCGTTTCTGCCGCTCGATCCGGCAGCGGATTCGGTAATCGCGCCGGACGGCACCGTGATCCCGGCGCTGCGGGGCGCGCACGCGTTGCGCGACGCCGTGCGCGCGCAGGTCCCCTGGACGGGGGTCACCGTGCACTCGGTCACCGAGGCGGCGGACCGCGGCGCCGTGCTGGTCCGGGTCCCGGTGCCGCTGGCGGGCGCGACGGACGAAGCCGAGCTTCGCGAGCGCCTCCGCCCCGTCGAATTCGCGGCGGTGGCGGCAGCGATTCGGCGCTGGACCTTCGAACGGTAGGGGCCATGCCGTTGCCGCTCTTGGTCGCCGCCGCCGTCGGGTGCTGCGGCGTGACAGGCGCCGTCCGCTCCGCCGACGGTGCCCCGCTGCGCGCGCACGTTCATGCGACGGGGTCCGTCCCGGTCGACACCGACAGCGACGCGCACGGCGACTTTCACTTCACGACGCCGGCCGGCGCGTATCGCGTCACGATCGTCGCACCGGGCTACGCGGTCGCGGAGACCGACGTGGTGGTGCACGAGGGCGAGCGGCTCGACGTCACGCTCGAACCGCTCGGCTCGGGCCGGTTGCGCGAGATCGGGCGCGTGGTGGTCGACGGCCGCCTCGCGGTTCCGCACGGCACCGTGCCGACGCGCGAGATCACGCGGCTCGACCTGGACGCCAACGGCTATGACCGCATCCTCGATGCGCTCGCGACGATTCCGTCGCTCACGCTGACGCGCCCCGACGCCGGAACCGCGAGCGCGACGGCGGTCGTGTCGCTGCGCGGACCCGATCCGTCGGAGACGCGCATCGCGCTCGACGGGCAGCTCCTCAACAACGCGAATACCGGCGATCTCGATCTCGCGTCGTTCCCCAGCTCCGTGCTCTCGGCGATCGACGTCAGCGAAGGGCTCGGTCCCGAGGACGCGCGCGGCTCGGATACGATCGGCGGCGAGATCAACCTCGTGTCGCTGCGGCCCACCGCGACGCCGCAGCGCATGGTGCGCCTGTCGGCCGGTTCGTTCGGCACGACGACCGCCGAGATCAACGCGACGGGACGGCTGTCGCGCTTCGGCTACGCGCTCGCGCTGGGCAGCGCCCATTCCGGCGGCTACGTGCACGACTATCCGGTCACGCTGGAAGTGTCCGACGGTAGCGGCGGCACGACGAACGTCGCTACGCGCATCGGCTCCGCGACGTCGGTCGCCACGTCGCTCGTCAACCTCAGCTACGATTTCTCGCCGCGCTCCACGCTGCGGCTGCGCTCGCTGAGCGTGAACAGCGTGCGCGACGAAGGCGCGGCGCAGACCGCGCCCGTCGATCCCGCCGTCGATTCACCGGGCGCGGCGTTCGTCGGCAGCGGTCCGGAGACGTCCGCGCAAAGCATCCGCGCGACGCTCGGGAGCTTGACGATACCGCTGGGTTCGGGGGCGCTCGCGGTCAGCACCGGATTGTCCAGCAACGCGACGGCCGTGACGCGCACGCTGCCCGACGCGGGCGCGTTCTCGCCGTACGACGTGTCGCTGATCGACCGGCTCGCGACGACCACGGCCGAGTGGAGCCGCGCAATCGGCACCGCGACGCTTGCGCTCGGCGCGCAGGCGCGCTCGGAGACGCTGACGTCGCCGGATCAATTCGAACGCACGCTGCGCGAGACGGGCACGCAAGTCTGGGTTCGGGCCGGCGCCGACGTCGGACCGCGGCTGCGCGTCGCCGCCAGCGTCGTCTCGGCGCACTGGTCCACGTTCGGCACGAGCACCGGCGGCCGCATCGGGGTCGCGCTGGACGACGGTCACAACGGCACGCTGCGGTTCGCCGTCGGTACGGGATTTCGCGCGCCGCTGCTCGCGGAGCTCTACACGCTGCCCGCCGCCAGCTTGACGCCGGACCTGAACTGCGTCGGCGCAAACGGCAACGCGAACGAGCGCGCCGAGCACGCGACCGAATACGAGCTGGGTTACGGCAAGCGCATCGGCGCGACGACGGTCGACGCGACGCTGTACCGCACGAACTTGCGCGATCCGATCGAAGTATTCTACCCGCTCGGCACGACGTGCCCCGTCGACGGGATGGGCAACCCGATCAGCACCGTCGTCGCGCAGTCGTTTCCCGTCAACGTCGGCAACGTGGTGTACCAGGGCGGCACGCTGCGCGTCGCGCACCGGTTCGGCGCGTTGTTCGCGACCGCCGAGTACGGCGTGAACGCGGCGTATCCGACCGCGCTTCCCGACGTCGTCGCGGCGAACCCGACGTCCGGTTCGAACCTCGTCGTCGGCCAGCAGTTCGGCAGCATCCCGATCCAGACGTTCTCGTTCGGATTGCGGTACGCGCGCAATGGTCTGCACGGCGCGGCGAACCTCACCGCGAAGAGCGCGAACAACGAGCTCGCGCAGGGACGGTTCGCCACGGTGAGCGCGGCGCTGGGCAAGACGTGGAAGAACGTCGACGTAACGCTCGCCGGCACGAACCTGACGAGCGCGGTGAGCGGCCGCTTCACGCGGCTGGGACTGGGCACGCCATATCCGACGCCGTTCGGGTTGCAGCCGCGCGACGCGCTCGTGCTCGAGCCGGCGTCGCTGCGGTTGATCCTGACGCTGCGCTGAACATGGACGACGACGGGCTCGTCAGGCTCGCGGTACCCGTTGGCCCCGACGATCACGTGCGCGGCCCGGCCGATGCGCCGGTGACGCTGGTCGAGTACGGCGACTTCGAGTGCCCGTACTGCGGTGTCGCGTATCCGGCCGTGAAGGCGCTCGAGCAAAAGTACGCGGGCCGGCTGCGCGTCGTGTTCCGCAGCTTCCCGCTGCAGCAGCACCGCCACGCGCAAGCCGCCGCCGAAGCGGGCGAGTATGCCGCCGACCACGGTAAGTTCTGGGAGCTGCACGACATGCTGTTCGAGCACCAGCGCGGGCTCGACGAGCCGCATCTGCTCGGCTACGTGCGCGCGCTCGGCCTCGACGATGCCGCGCTCGCGGAAGCGTTGCGCGAGCACACGTACGCGGGCATCATCGATGACGTGAAGCAAGGCGGCGAAGACAGCGGGATCCCGGGGACGCCCGCGTTCTTCCTCAACGGCGTGCTGTTCGAAGACGATCCGACGCGGGAGAACTTCACGCACGCGATCGACTGGCTGCTGGAGCGCGGCGATGTCCGTTGACGTGCAGCGCGTGCGGCGCGCCGACGCGGCGGAGCTGATCGCGGCGAATCAGTCCAGCGTCGCCTACCACGAGCCGTGGATCACGGGGTTCACCGACCAGGCCGGCTTCGACGCGTGGTTCGCGCGCGGCATCATCGGCCCCAACGTCTCGCTGATCGCGCGCGAACGCGCCGGCGGCGCGGTCGCCGGCGTCGTCAACCTCAACGAAATCGTGCTGGGCGCGTTTCGCAGCGCGTACCTCAGCTATTGGGGTTATGCGGGGTTCGGCGGCCGCGGCCTGATGACGCAAGCGCTGCGCGAAGCGGTGCGCTACGCGTTCGAGGAAGTCGGGCTGCATCGCGTCGAGGCGAGCATTCAGCCCGCCAACACGCGGTCCATCGCGCTCGTGCAGCGCGCCGGCTTCTCGAAGGAAGGCTTCTCGCCCAAGCTGTTGTTCATCGACGGCGCTTGGCGCGACCACGAGCACTGGGCGTGCCTTTCCGACGCGCCTTCAGCGTGACGGTGTCGGCGGCGCTGCGTGCAGGGAACGTCCAGAAGTCGCCGGCGGCGAAGGTCTGACCGTCGAATTGCACGTCGATCCCGTCCCCGAGTGAGATCCACGTGCCGGTGTGCACCGGATCGGTGTGGCGATCCGAGTCCCGCTCGCCGTCGCGCG
Source organism: Vulcanimicrobiota bacterium (assembly GCA_030947665.1). Taxonomy (GTDB): domain Bacteria; phylum Vulcanimicrobiota; class Vulcanimicrobiia; order Vulcanimicrobiales; family Vulcanimicrobiaceae; genus Vulcanimicrobium. The sequence goes on from JALZBE010000091.1 coordinate 4,572, forward strand.
ACCAGCGAAACGTCGCGGAGCCCGGTGCCCCGCCGATTTCGATGACGACGCGATAGAGCGGGTTCTCGAGCCCGGTGTAGCCGTTGCGGACGGTCAGCGTCGATGCGTTTGCCGCGGCATCGCGCCGCCGGCGGCGCAGGCCGCGCACCGCCCCGACGAGCGCGATCGCAACCAAACCGATGATGACGCGAACGATCATGCTGCCTCCACCGGGGCGAACGGCAGGTTCGGGTCCGCGACCAGCGTGCGCGGGTCGACGCGTGCGACGTCCGCGCGGCGTTCGGCGGCGGCGGCGATCATCGCGGCGTTGTCCGTGCAGAAACGGCGTTCGGGGACGAATGTTGCAACGCCGCGCTTCGTGCCGAGCGCGAGGAACGCCGCTTGCAGCACGCCGTTCGCCGCGACGCCGCCGCTGAGTACGAGCGCGCGGTACTCGCCGTCATCGAGCGCGCGCGACACGCGATCCATCAGCACGTCGATAACGGCGGCTTGAAACGACGCGGCAACGTCTTCGCGGCGCACGTCCTTCCCCGCATCGGACTCCAAAAAGTAGCGCACCGACGTCTTCAAACCGGAGAAGCTCATGTCGAGCGTGCCCGGATCGGCGCGGTGGCGCGGGAACGCGAACGCTTTCGGATCGCCGTCGCGCGCGAGCGCTTCGAGCGCGGGGCCGCCGGGGAACCCGAGGCCGAGCAGCCGCGCGGTCTTGTCGAAGGCTTCGCCCGCGGCATCGTCGCGCGTCTTGCCGATCACGCGCAGCGCCGTCGGCGATTCGACCTCGACGAGCTGCGAGTGGCCGCCCGACACGAGCAGCGCGAGGAACGGATACGGCGGCGGCTCGTCGCGTTCGAGGAACGCGGCGAAGAGGTGGCCGTGCAGATGGTTCACCGCGTAGAGCGGCAGCCCGGTCGCGAACGCGAGCGCCTTGGCGGCCGCGACGCCGACGACGAGGCTGCCGATGAGCCCCGGGCCCGCCGTGACCGCGATTCCGTCGAGCGCGTCGAGCCCGACGCCGGCGCGCGTCAGCGCGTCGTCGACCGCCGCGGAGAGCAGCGCCGCGTGGCGCCGCGAAGCGATCTCAGGGACGATCCCGCCGTACTTCGCGTGGAACTCGTCTTGGTTGGTCGAGACGTTGGCCAGAACGCGCACGCCGTCGCGGACGACGGCCGTGGCCGTGTCGTCGCAGGACGTCTCGATCCCCAGCAGCAGCACCTCCGATGGGACTCGTAGCGCCCTGCCGCTGGTTGCGGTATGGTGCTCGGGTGCGCCTTGATCCGCGGTATCTCGCCGTCGCCGCCTGCGGCGGCAGCGCGTTTCTCGACATGTACGCGACGCAGCCGTTGCTGCCGGATCTGCGCGCGGAGTTCGGCACCGGCGAGGCGGCGGTCGGCGCGACGATCTCCGTCCTGACGTTCGCGTGCGCGCTCGCGGCGCCGTTCGTCGGGCCGATGGCCGACGCGATCGGCCGCAAGCGCGTGATCGTCACGGCGATCCTCGGCCTCGCGCTCGTGACGTTCGCCGCGGCGGGGGCGACGACGCTGCACGCGCTGCTCGCGTGGCGCTTCGTGCAAGGGCTGTTCATGCCGGCGGTGTTCGCGGTGACCCTCGCGTACATCGCCGAAGAGTTTCCGGCGGAGGTCGGCGGGCGCGCGGTCGGCGCGTACATCGCCGGCAACGTCTTCGGCGGGTTTCTCGGGCGCTACGTCGCCGCCATCGTCGCCAGCCGCTGGGACTGGCACGTCGCGTTCGTCGTGCTCGGCGTGCTTAACCTCATCGGCGGGGCGATCGTGTTTGTCGCGCTGCCGCGCGCGACGCGCTTCGCGAAGCAGTCGTCGGCCCGTAATGCTTTGCGCGCGATGGGCCGGTTCGCGCGCAATCCAGAGTTGCTCGCCACGTACGCCGTCGGCGGCAGCGTGCTGTTCTCGCTGGTCGCGGCGTTCACGTTCGCGACGTATCACCTCGCGGCGCCGCCGTTCGGGCTCGGCACGGTCGCGCTGGGCAACGTGTTCTTCGTGTACCTGGTGGGCGTCGTCGTCTCGCCGCTCGCCGGCCGGCTAATCGACCGCGTCGGCCACCGCACCGCGTTGCTGCTCTCCGTCGCGACGAGTGCGGCCGGCGTGCTCGTCACGCTGATCCCGTCGGTCGCCGCAATCGTGATCGGCCTGGGCATCATGTCGACCGGCGTGTTTGCCTCGCAAGCCGCGTCGCAAGGCTACATCGGCGTGATCGTGCACGAGCGCCGCTCCACCGCGGCGGCGCTGTACCTCACCGTGTACTACACCGCCGGCGGCCTCGGCGCCGTGCTGCCCGCGGTGGTATGGTCGCGTGGCGGCTGGCCCGCCACGGTCGCTCTCGTGCTCGTCGTGCAAGCCATCGCCGCGAGCGTCGCCGCCGTGCTGTGGACGCGACGCGGCAGCACCGCGGCCGTCGTGCTTCCGAGCGTCTAGCGCCGCGCGGCGATCTTCGCCGCGAGCTCCGCGGCGAACTCCTCGACCGTCACCGTGCGCTTCGCCTCGATGCCGCGTTCGTTGACGTTCACCGTCCCGTCGGCGAGCTCGCTCTTGCCGACGACGAGGATGTACGGTACTTTCTGCGTCTTCCAATGACGGATCTTGTAGCCGAGCTTTTCGTTCGAGGAGTCGGCGTCGACCCGGAACCCGCCCGCGCGCAGCTTGTCACGCACTTCGTACGCGTAGTCGAGCTGGTGCTCGGAGATCGGCGCCACCACCGCTTGCACCGGCGCGATCCAGGCGGGGAAGTTGCCGCCGAAGTGCTCGATGAGCACACCGAAGAAACGTTCCAGCGACCCGGCGAGCGCGCGGTGGATCATCACCGGACGGTGGTCGACCCCGTCGGCGCCGCGGTACTTCAAATCGAAGCGCTCGGGCAGCGTGAAGTCCACCTGCACGGTGCCGAGCTGCCACTTGCGGCCGATCGCGTCGTGCAGGTTGATGTCGAGCTTGGGCCCGTAGAACGCGCCGCCGCCTTCGTCGATCCCGTACGGCAAGTTGTGCGATTCGAGCGCGTTGCGGATCGCGGCCTCGGCGATCTCATCGGTCGGACCACGCAAATCGTCCGTTCGCGTGCTCAAGAAATACTCGAACCCGCTGAAGTCGAACGCTTCCATCAAGCGCAGCGCCTCGTCGAGCGTCTGCTCGAACTCGGCTTGCAGCTGCTCGGGCGTGCAGAAAAGATGCGCGTCGTCCTGCGTGAAGCCGCGCACGCGCGTGAGGCCGTGCAGCGTCCCGCTCAGCTCGAAGCGGTACACGGTGCCGAACTCGCTGTAGCGCAGCGGCAGATCGCGGTACGAGCGCCCCTCGTTCTTGTAGATGAGGATGTGCCCCGGGCAGTTCATCGGCTTGAGCCGGAAGCGCTGGCCCTCCACCTCGATCGGGCCGAACATCCCGTGCGCGAAGTTCTCGAGGTGACCCGACGTCGCGTAGAGGTCTTCGTGCACGACGTGCGGCGTCACGACCGGGAGATAACCGCGCTCGCGCAAGCCGTCGCGGATGAA
>JALZBE010000497.1 GCA_030947665.1 Vulcanimicrobiota bacterium
GCGCATAGGAAGGCGAGAACACCATGTCTGCCACCATGCGCGTCGGCTCGCCGCGCTCGGCCTGCTGGAGGACTTTCTCGATCAGCGTGTAGCCTTTGTTCGACGACCCTCCGGCGGTGAAGACCCCGCTTGTGCGCACGACGATGTGCCGCGGTCCGTGGCGCCGCGTCAGCAGCTCGCCGGCGACTTTCGAGGTGCCGTAGACGGTGAGCGGGTTCACCGCGTCGTCTTCTCGATATGCCCGCCCCAGCGTTCCGTCGAACACGTAATCGGTGCTGATCGTCGCGAACGCGACGCCGCGAACCGCGCACGCTTGCGCGGCACGGTCGACCGCCAGCGCGTTGATCGCGAATGCCGACGCCGGATCGCGCTCGCACACGTCGACGTTGTGAAACGCGGAGCAGTTGACGAGCACGTCGGGCCGGGCGTCGTCGAGCAGACGGCCGAGCGCGCCGGCGTCTTCGATGGGCGCCTGTTGGTGCGACGGTACGATCAGCTCGCGCCCGGCGAAGGCCTCGCACAACGCGCAGCCGAGCTGCCCCGACCCGCCGACGATCGCGATGCGGCGTGCGCTCACGCCGGCGCAAGCGCCTTTTTCATCCGCTCCTCGGCGACCAGCTGCGTCGCGCGATAGAGCGACTCGAACTGGCCCGCGTCGGTCCACCAGCCGTCGAGCACGTCGTAATAGCAGTCGCCGGCCGCGATGTAGGCGTTGTTGACGTCGGTGATCTCCAGCTCACCGCGCGCCGAAGGCCGCAGATCGCGCGCGTAGTCGAACACGCGGTTGTCGTACGCGTAGATCCCCGTCACGGCGAAGTTGCTCTTGGGCGACTTCGGCTTCTCCTCGATGCCGACGATGCGCTTACCGTCGAACTCGGGAACCCCGAAACGCTCGGGATCGTCGACGTCCTTGAGCAACAACCGGCAGCCGGAACGCTGCTCCTCGAAGCGGCGCACGAACGGCGCGATGCTCTTCTGGATGATGTTGTCGCCGAGGATGACGACGACGGAGTCGCCGCCGGCGAAATGTTCGCAGAGCTTGAGCGCATCCGCGATGCCGCCTTCGCCTTCTTGATAGGTGTAAGCGATGTGCGGCAAACCGAACTCGCGGCCGTTGCCGAGCAGCTTCAAGAAGTCGCCCGCGCTGTTGCCGCCCGTCACGATCATGATCTCGCGGATCCCGGCGTCGCACAGCGTCTGCAGCGGATAGTAGATCATCGGGCGGTCGTAGATCGGCAGCAGGTGCTTGTTGGTGACCTTCGTCAGCGGCCGCAGCCGCGATCCGAGCCCGCCGGCAAGGATGATGCCTTTCATGGTTCTTCTTCCTCTGGGTTCAGCGGAGCGCGTACTGGCGGTGGTAATAGTCGCGGAACTCGCCGGATTTGATTGGGCGCCACCAGTTTTCGTGGGCGCGGTACCAGGCGACGGTCTCCGCTAGGCCGTTCGCGAAGTCGACGCTCGGTACCCAGCCGAGCGATCGGGCTTTGGTCGCGTCGAGCGCGTAGCGGCGGTCGTGGCCCGCGCGGTCGGTGACGTGGCGGACGCTCGCGTCCCAGTCGCGGCCCGTCAGCCGCAGCAGGTCCGTGGTGATCTCGAGGTTGGTGCGGCTGTTGCCGCCGCCCAGGTTGTAGACCTCGCCGCAGACGCCGTGCTCGAGCACGTGCGCGATCCCGCGCGCGTGGTCGTCGACATAGAGCCAGTCGCGGACCTGGAGGCCGTCGCCGTACACCGGCACCTGCTCGCCTTCGAGCAGGTTGGTCACGAACAGCGGGATCAGCTTCTCGGGGTACTGGAACGGGCCGTAGGTGTTCGAGCCGCGCGTGATGAGGACCGGGGTCCCGAACGTGGTGTGGTAGGCCAGCACCTGGAGGTCGCCGCCCGCCTTGGACGCGGCGTACGGGCTGCGCGGGCGGATCGGGTCGGACTCCACCGACGCGCCCTGCTCGACGTGGCCGTACACCTCGTCGGTCGACACTTGGACGAAGCGCGCGATCCCGTGCCGGCGGACGGCCTCGAGCAGGACGTGCGTGCCCATCACGTCGGTCCGGATGAATGCCTCGGGGTCGAGGATCGAGCGGTCGACGTGCGACTCGGCCGCGAAGTTCACGATCGCGTCCACCCCGTCGCCCACCGCCTCGTCCACGGCGGCGGCGTCGGCGATGTCGCCTTTGACGAAGCGGTAGCGCGGGTCGGCGGCGACCTCGGCAACGTTCGCCGCGTTGGCGGCGTAGGTCACGGCGTCCAGCACGGTAACCGCCACGTCGGGGCGCTCGCGCAGCGCGAGCCGAACGAAGGACGAGCCGATGAAACCGAGGCCACCCGTGACCAGCCAACGCCGTGCTGACATGACGGCCCGCGGTGTTCGTGCGGCCCGCGAAACTCTCCCCTTGCCAGCCGGTGCTCCGGCCTCTTGGGGCCGGGCGCTCCGGGCCGCCGATCGGCCGGAAACATTCGACGGCGGCAGCGGTACTGGGGCGATAGGATGGCTGTGCAATCAGTCCCCGAGGTGACGGACGAGCGTCTCGTCCAAGCGGTTCTCAGCGGAGACCGCGATGCGTTCGGCGATCTCGTCGAGCGCTACAAGCGCGGCATCGCGTCGTTCATCGGCGCCTCGGTCCGCCAGCCGTCGGACGTCGCCGACCTCACGCAGGAGACGTTCCTGCGCGCGTACGCCCACCTCGCGACGTTCAACCCGGACCTGGGCCGCTTCTCGACCTGGGTCTACCACATCGCCCGCAACGTCGTGCGCACGTTCCTCGGCCGCTCCCAGCGCCGCCCGGCCCTCGCCGAACTCGGCGAGGAACGGACGATCGAAAACTCCGTGCCGGACCTCTCCCAAGAGGCCGACCCGGCCCGCGGCGTGCTGCGCGCGGAGGCCGAAGCCGAGGTCCGCGCGGCGCTGGCCGAGCTGCCCGAGCGCACGCGCACGGTGCTCGCGCTGCGCTTCTACGACAACATGGACTACCAGACCATCGCTTCCACGATGGGCCTGTCGCTGGGCAACGTGAAGACGCTGATCCACCGCGGCAAGCTCGCACTTGCGCACAAG
>JALZBE010000498.1 GCA_030947665.1 Vulcanimicrobiota bacterium
GTCGAGCCGAGCGTGCTCGCGATCGTCGCGCTCGCGACCATCGTGCGGCCGTGCACGGTGAACGGCGCGTGCGCGAGCGTGACGGAATGACCGTTCATGCGGGCGGCGGTTGTGCCGGCGCGCATCACGAGCACGTCGGTGCCGCGGCGCACGACGATCTGGCCGTCGGCGGTGTCGAACGACGTTTGCGCGCCCGCCGCGTCGGCGACCGCGCGCAGCGGAAGATACGCGCCGCTCAGCGTCGTGACCGGAGCGACGTCCGAGGCGAGCCGCTGGCCGTCAACGCTGATCGAGGCCGGGGTCGACAGCGCGAGCGACAGCGACGCGACCAGGGCGGTCACGGCGGTGGCTACGATCGTTCGTCCGCTCGGGACGAGGTTACGCAGGTGTTGCTTCACGGTGGATCTCGTGGACGTAGTCCGGGTACTGTTGCTCGATGACCTTTTCGATCTCGATGCGGAGGCGGCCTAGCAGGTCGGCTTCGGGGAAGGTCCCGACCAGCTCGCCCTTGCGATAGATCGCGCCCTTGCCTTTGCCCCCTGCTATCCCTACATCGGCCATCTTAGACTCGCCTGGGCCGTTGACGACACAGCCCATCACCGCGACCTTGACGGGCGCAGTGTACTCTTTGGCTATGGCCTCGACCATGCGGGCCAGCTCGACGACCTCGATCTCCGCTCGGCCGCACGACGGGCAGGCGGTGATGTCGAAGCCCTTCTCCCGCAGGCCCAGCGCCGTGAGGATGCCCCAGGCGACCGGGACCTCTTCGACGGGGTCGGCCGCAAGCGAGACGCGCAGCGTATCGCCGATCCCCTCGAACAGCAGGACGCCCAGTCCGATCGACGACTTGATCGTCCCGGCCAGCGGGAGGCCGGCCTCAGTGACGCCGAGGTGCAGCGGGTATGGCGTGCCGCGCTCGTCGAGCTGCTTGGCAAGCAGCCGGTACGAGTAGATCGTGGTCACGGCGTCGTGCGCCTTGACCGAGATGACGATGTCGGTGTGGCCGAGCTCTTCGAGCAGGTCGACGTGACGCAGCGCCGACGCGGCGAGCGCCTCGGACGTGTGGCCCAGCTTCTCCTCGAGGTCGCGGGCCAGCGAGCCCATGTTGACGCCGATGCGGATCGGCGTGCCGCGCTCGACGGCGAGCTTGACGACCTCGCGCGTCTTGGCCGGGTCGGTGATGTTGCCCGGGTTGAGCCGCAGCTTCGCGACGCCGGCCTCGATCGCGGCGAGCGCCATGCGGTGGTCGAAGTGGACGTCGGCGACGATGGGCACCGGCGACCGCGCGACGATCTGGGGTAGCCCCGCTGCGTCCCGCGCGTCCTGGCACGTCACCCGGACCACCTCGCAGCCGGCCATGGCCAGCGCGTAGACTTGCTCGAGCGTCTTGTCGACGTCGGCGGTGTCGGTGGTGGTCATCGACTGGACGGCGATGGGATGGTCGCCGCCGATCCACACCTTCTTGGCGTCCTTGGACCAAGCCGACTTGTTCTCGAGCAGTACGGCCTTGGTGCGCCGGCGCAGGCGGATCACGCTAGAACGCGCTCCGCCCGGAGATCGCCGCGGAGACGTCGTGGAACGACACGGCCAGCATCAGCGCGATCAGCACGGCGAAGCCGCCGACGTGCACGAGCGCCTCTTTTTCGGGGTCGACCGGGCGCCCGCGCAACATCTCGACGAGGATGAAGACGCCGCGGCCGCCGTCGAGCGCGGGGATCGGCAGCAGGTTGAAGATGCCGAGCGAGATCGAGATCATCGCCGCCAGCGAGAGAAAGATGAACGGCCCGAACCGCTGGGCCTGAGCGGACACGCGAGCCATCCCAATCGGACCCTGCACCTGCCCGGCGACCGTCGATGGGTGCGTGACCAGCGCGCCTAGCGCCCCGGCCGTTGACCCGATCACGTCGGTGAATTTCAACCAGGTCGCACGCCACGCGTCGGCGACGCCGACGCGCTGCGACACCGGCAGCGGTGCGAAGCCGATGCGCCCGATCCGGTTTCCCTTCGGATCCTTGTCCGCGACCGGCGTGACGTCGACGACCGCCTGGACGCCGGCGCGCAGGTACGCGATGTGCAGGCGCTTGCCGATGGAGCCGTGGATCGTTTTGACGAGCGCATTGCCGTCGTGGACGGCGTGCCCGTCGATCGAGACGATGACGTCGCCCGACTGCAGCCCGGCCTTGTCGGCGGGCATACCCGGCAGCAACTGGAAAATCGTCGTCGACGACGCTTCGCCCGGGACGCCGAACGCGAGTGCCCCGCCGAACAGCAGCACAAGCGCGATGATGAAGTTCGCGACGGGACCGGCCAGAACGATCGAGAGCCGCTGAAGCGGCGTCTTGGCTTGGAAGTTGTCGGGCTCGTAGTCGGCGGCGGTCTTGCGGAAGGCGCGCTGCTGCTCCGCCTGGCTCGACTGGCCGTCCTCGCCCTTCATCTGGCAGTAGCCGCCGATGGGGAGGAGGTTGAGCCGGTAGTTGGTGCCGCTGCGCGGCGAGGTCCACTTGAGCAGCGTCGGGCCCATGCCCATCGCAAAGTCCGTCACGCGCACGCCGTTGAGCCGGGCCACGATGAAATGGCCGTACTCGTGGAGGACCACCAGGACGGACAGCATCACCAGGAAGAGGACGATTGATTGCGCGCTCATGTGCTCCGTGAAGCCTCGGTTGTCCGTTGAACGACGAACGCATGTGCCTCGTCTCGGGCCAAGCGGTCGGCGACGCGAACGGCGTCGAGGCTGATAGTAGTGTTATCGACCCGACGGAGGGCCGTTTCGATGCAAACGGGGATGTCGCCGAACCGGATGTCCCCGGCTACGAAGGCTGCCACCGCAACCTCATTCGCCGCTGAGAGCACGGCCGGCGCGGTTCCGCCCAGCGCCAGCGCCTCGTAGGCCAGCCGCAGGCACGGGAACCGCTGGGGGTCGGGGCGCTCGAAGGTCAGCGCCGTCACGTCCGCACCGGGCGGCCCGCCCAGCGCCTCGATGGGGTCGCCGGCGCCGGCGCGGTCGTCGAGCCGGTCCGGGTAGGCCAGGGCGTACCCGATCGGCAG
>JALZBE010000499.1 GCA_030947665.1 Vulcanimicrobiota bacterium
CGGGTTCAACCTCTTGCGCGGCGCGGAGGGGATCGAGGGCGAGCTGATCACCGCCAACGCGTTCGGCGCGTATCTGCTGAACATGGCGCGCCCGCCGCTCGACGACGTGCGCGTCCGGCGCGCGGTCGCGCGCGCGATCGACCGGGCGGGGCTCGTGAAGCGGCTCTCGTTCGGCACCGCGGACGTGGGGTATGCGGACATCCCGCCCGTGCTCTACGGCGCGACGGCGCACGACGACGCGAACGCCTACGATCCCGCGGCCGCGCGCGCGCTGCTCGACGCGGCGGGGTGGAAGCCGGATGCGGACGGCGTTCGCGTGCGCAACGGCAAGCGGCTGGAGCTCCTGCTGGCGGGTTTTGCGGGTTCCCCGAGCGCGCGCAGCGTCGATGTGCAAGTCCAATCGGAGTTGCGCGCCGTCGGCATCGACGCGCAGATCAAGGACTACGCGGCGGCGACGTTTTTCGCACCGGCGAGCGCGGGTGGGCCGCTCGCAGCCGGCAACTTCGACCTCGCGCCGATGAACTGGCTATCGGGTACCGACCTCGACAACGCGGTGCTGTTCACGTGCGCCGCCCGCCCGCCCAACGGCCGCAACTACGAGGGCTACTGCTCGCCGGAGATGGAGGCGCTCCAGCGGGAGGCGCGCCGCACGTACGACGACGCGAAGCGCCGCGCGGCGTACGCGAAGATCGAGGCGCTCCTGGTGCGCGACGTCCCGATGGCGTTCATCAGTCATCCGAAGATTCGGATCTACCGCAACGTCGATCTGCACCGCCCCGAACCCAACGGCGTGACGCTTTGGTGGCATGTGGCGGAATGGTCGTTCGGATCCTGAGCCGTTAGGGTCCGGCCAGCTTTGGATCGGCCGGCGTCGCCGGGAACGCGAAATCGCTGTTCGTCGCGTCGGCGGTCGCGGTGATGCGGCCGAGGCGCAACGGCCCGTAGAACGTGTGCACGTACGTCGCGTGCCGCACGAGCCAGTGGCCTTGCACCACCTCGTAGTCACACGTGAACGTCGTGGTCGGGCCGACATAAACGACCTTGGTCGGCAGGTTCGTCACGGTGTCGGCGTAGACATCGTGGATGAAGAAGTCCGACGGGTTGTCGCGGGTGAGCGTCGGAAGCGTGTCCATGAGGATGTGCGCGATCCGGTCGTTGGAGTCGGCGGCGTACGACGCATGATAGTACTTCAGCGACGTCACGACGACGTCGGCGTGCGAGGTCAAGCGCGGATCGGTGTACGTGAGCGGCGCGCCCGGTTCGACGTAGCTCAGCAGATCGCGCTGGTTGCCGTTGAACGTCACGCGGAAGTACGAGAGCGCGTCGAACGTCGGGATCAGCGGAAAGCTGTGCGCGTACTGGTGCTGGCCGCGCGGCAGGTCCTGCAGGGCGGCGAAGTCGTCCTTCGTGCGCGTCTCGACCTGGCGCGAGATCACCTTATGGCGGTGCAGCGACGGCACGTCGACGACGACATCCGTATGATACGCCAGGTACGGGGGCGAGTTCGCAAAGGCGGCCGCCGCGGCGTTCGCCGTGGTGCGAAACTGAACGTCGGCGGTGATCATGCGAGCTCGGAGGGGCAGGTGGGGAGAACGATCAAAGGCGGCCTCATCGTGTCGGACTCTTCGCGAACAACGTACGCCGGTACCGCTCCGTTCCTAAAGGCGATGCCGCAAGCACAGTTTCGGGCGTTCCTACGGCAGCCACGAGAGCGGTCACCGGCCCGGACGGCCGCGCGCGCGGCGCAATGAGCAGCGGCAATCCGCTGTACGACGATCCTGTTCTCGCCCAAGCGTACGCGCGCGTCACGGCGGCGAACGTGGCCAATGCCGCGTACGAACGCCCCGCGGTGCGCGAGGTACTCGGCGATGTGTACGGGCTCGACGTGCTCGACGCAGGCGCCGCCGCGGGCGAGCACAGCGCGTGGCTGGCGACGCAGGGCGCACGCGTCGTCGCGCTGGACGCGAGCGAAGCGATGGTGGACCTCGCGCGCGCGCGGCTCGGGGGCGCGGCGACGGTGCTGCGCGCCGATCTTGCACAGCCGCTGCCGTTGTCGAGCGCGTCGTTCGATGTCGTGCTCTCGTCGCTGACGCTGCACTATCTCGAAGACTGGCTGCCGGCGTTGCGCGAGTTCGCGCGCGTGCTGCGGCCGGGCGGGCGGCTCGTGCTGTCGACGCACCATCCGGCGCTGACGGACGATCCCGCGGAGGACTACCACGCGGTCCGCCTCGTCGAGGAAGGATGGAGCGGCTTCGCGGACGCTCCCGTGGCGATGCGCTTCTATCACCGTCCGATGGAACGGATCGTCGGCGACATCCTCGCGGCCGGCTTTGGGCTGCGCGCGCCGCGCGAGCCACGACCGGGCCTGGACGCGGACGCGATCGATCCCGCCGCCGCCGCGCGCGTGCGGACGCGGCCATGGTTCTTGATCCTCGACGCGGAAGCCGCGCCGCGATGAGCTACGGCGAAAAACAATACGAGGAGTTCCGCGTCGGCGACACGACGACGTTCTCGAAGACGATCACGGAGGCCGACATTCTGCTGTTCGCCGCCGTCAGCGGCGACAACTATCCGCTGCACATGGACGCGGAGTATGCGAAGACGACGCGGTTCGGCCAGCGCGCCGCGCACGGCATGCTCACGGCGAGCCTGCTTTCCACCGTGAACGGCTTGATGCTGCAGAAGCCGGGCGGCATCTACGTCGAGCAGTCGCTGCGCTTCCGGCGGCCGGTGTTCATCGGCGACACGCTGACGGCGCGCGCCGAAGTCACCGAGCTCATCACCGCGAAGCGGCGGCTGCGCGTGCGCACGAGCATCGTGAACCAGCACGGCAAGACCGTCGTCGACGGCGAGGGCGTGATCCAGAAGGACGAGCGCTAGAACAGCGCGGCGTCGACGGCGACAGGCTCGATGGCGCGCGGGTCCTCGAAGGTGTGGTGGTTCATCAGCGGCGTCACGGCGGTGTCGTGCATGCGCGCAGGATCGAACGGAACGAGCACGTCGAGCGCGTCGGCGACGTCGCCGTATAGCCA
>JALZBE010000005.1 GCA_030947665.1 Vulcanimicrobiota bacterium
GCCTCGAGGTCGGCGAGGATCTCGACGACGGGACCCATCGGCGACGGCGCGTACTCGAGGCACGCGGCCCGGTACGCGCGCATGCCGTGCGGCAACCGCCGGCACAGCTCGTCGATCAGCCGCGTTTTGCCCGCGCCGGCGTCGCCGGAGACGAACGCCACGGCGCCTTCGCCGGCGGCCGGCCCCCGCGCAAGGTCGGCCAACGCTCGCAGCTCGCGCTCGCGACCGATGAAACGAGGACAGTACAACGTGGTCGTAACCAGCCGAAGCTCCTCCGCAGCGACGAGGGCGCGCAAGGCACCTCTGAGCGCGAAAGAAGGAGAAAGTCCTGCTCGGCGGCGCGTCGTCTAGGTACTGAAAAGCGGTACCGGCACGAATACCCGCGCCGCGGTCAACGGCCTACGATCGGTTCATGAACGCAGAAGTTCAAGTCGAGGTCTTGTCCGGCAGAGCGCTCGTGGACGGCGCCGAGATCGTCCTCAGCGACACGCACCGGCTGCTGGTGTGCGCGCTCGCGCGCTGCCGTCATCCGGTCGACCGCGAGCAGCTCGAAGCGTTGTTCTGGCCCGACGACGAGCCGGAGCGCGCGCGCAACCTGCTCAACATCGCGATCCACCGCCTGCGCAAGCGCCTGGGCGACAGCGCGATCGTGCAATCCGCGGACGGCTACCGCTTCGGCGACGACGTGACCGTGGATCTGTGGGAAATCGAAACGTTCGCCGCACGCTTTCGCACGTGCGAGACGCCGGACATCACGACCGCGGGCCGCTGGCTGGCCGTCATGCGCCACGTCTGCTGCGGCTGCGTGCGCCGCGCGTCGGATCCCGAGTTCGTCGGCGCGCTGGAGCGCCGGCTGCTGACCGCCGCGCGCGACGCCACCGACCGTCTCGCGGAGATCGCGCTCGCATCGAACCGCCCCGACGTCACGCTCGCGCTCGTGCGCGTGACGCTCGACTTCGACCCGTGCGACGAGCGCGCGCGCGAGCTCGCGATCCGCGCGCATGTCGCGCGCCGCAATCGCGCGAGCGCGATTCGCGAATACCGCGACTACGCGCGAGCATTGCTCGACGAGCTCGGCCTCACGCCGTCCTTTGCGCTCGCGTCACTCATCGCCTCACACGCGAAAGCGATGTGAAAGCGCCACCGCTACGATGGGTTCGCGGTGACTCGATTGCCGCCGACCACACCCGTTTCCACGAAAGTGAACACGCACATGAATTCCTTTTCGAAATTGGTCGCGCTCGCATTTCTCGGTGCGGGTACGGCATTGATCTCCCCCGCTGCGTCGCAAGCGCAAGCAGACCGAGCCAATCCGATCGGCGCCGATCCGTACCATCCCGGACCCGTGTGCTGCACGCCGGCGCGCCGGCCGCTCGTCACGGACGCGTCGTGGACCGTGCAACCTCCGTCGGGGCCCGCGCACGCGGCGGTCCCGCTCAACCCGCATGCCTACTACCACACCACGCTGCCCGGATCGCAATGGATCGGGAACCTCGCCAGCGACGGCAAGTACCCCGGCGAGGCCGGCACGACGTTCACCTACACGTACCACTTCTGCCTCTGCGGACTGCCGCCGGGAATCAAAGGTCCGGTGCAGGCGACGATGTCGCTCCAGGTCTATTCGGACAATGAGTTCAAGGCGTATCTGAACGGACCCGGCAACCCGATCGGATCGAGTGCCGCGCCGGGCATCTTCAACGGAACGCCAACGACCATCGCCAGCGTGCCGGCGGGCTTCTTCCTGCCCGGCGACAACACGCTCACGATCGTCGTGACGAACCAGGCGAACACGCCGACCGGTCTGGACGTGTCAGGCTTCATCTCCGGCTACTTCCAAGCGCTGCCGTGCCCCCACGGCCCGCCGCACGAATAACCGGCAAGCGCGACAGAGCCCGTGGTAGCTCCGGCAACCACGGGCTTTGTCGTGCCACGGCGCGAACTGACGTGCGCGACGTCGGTTCCGGCGTTCGCTCGACGTCCGACGTGCGCCCCGCCGTGCAGTCGCAGCGCGCAAGCGGGATAACCAGCACGGCGTCCAAGCCGGATTCGCCTTTCGATGGTGCACGTCGTTCGCGGAGCGATGAAAGCGGAATGAAAGCCTGACGGCTACGCTCGGGTGACGGTGATCCATCACCGTGCACCTCGCGCTCCAACCAGGAAGTGAACCATGACGAACTCCATGCGCATCGCAACGGTCGCAATGGCCGGCGCTGCGATCATCATCCCGAACGCCGCAAACGCAGCTTCGATCGTCGAGCGCCTTCTGTCGTCGTCGGCGGCGGCGAACTCGCGCTCGGAACCCGTTGCTTTTGCGGACGTCGCGAAAGAAGTCGCGCCCGGCACGTTTCAGATCGACTCGCGCGCCGTGCCGGCGAGAGGTGTTCCGTGAGTACAGATGTAATTACTCGGGATGGTTTCGCTCAGGTTGACCCGGGTTGGAAACTCCGTAGGCGTGGTCTTTCCCAAGGACACGTTGGCCCGGCTTAAGCTCGGAGCCGGTGACACAGTGTTTCTCACGGAGTCGCCTGACGGGTTCCGGCTCACCCCGTACGATCCGGAATTCGGCGCTCAAATCGCGGTTGCCGAAAAGGTGCTCAAGCGCCGGCGCGCCGCATTGCGTGAGCTTGCCAAGTAAACCGAAATGGATCAGGCTCGACGTCGTGCTGGCCGTGCACGAAGCCGTGCTCGACGAACACGGTGGGTCGCTGGGAGTTCGGGACGCTGCATCGCTCGAATCGGCGTTGGCGCCCCCGCAGCACGCTGACGCGTATGCGGAACGTCCGCTCGACGTTCCACGGCTAGCAGCGATCTATGCGCTCGCGATCAGCCGCGATCATCCGTTCCTCGACGGCAACAAGCGCGTGGCACTCGCGGTCCTCGAGTCATTCCTCGAGCTCAACGGCTACATGCTCAGCGCCGGCGATGTCGAGTGCGTACGTGTGATATGGGCTCTCGCAGCCGGCGAGCTGACAGACGATGAATTCATAGGGTGGGTCGGAAAAATGGCCGTCCCCAAAACGAGGAGACGTAAGAAGTGATCGGTTCCGCCGGGCGCGCGAAGTGCTCGAGCTAACGCCGGCAGGGCGACGTCGCCGAATGGCGCAAGCCGAAGCCGCCATGAAGAAGCCGCTCGCCGTCATCCTGTTCGCGGTCCTCGCGGCCGCCGTGTGCTTCATCCTACTGATCTTCGTCGTCGACCGGTTCATCCTGATGCCCGTCAAGTAAGGCGTAGCGGGACCGATAGGCTACGTAGACCAGCGGCACGGCGAACAGCGTCATAGGCATTCGTCGGCGCGAGCCTGCAGGCGCCGGTCCGCGTCGATCAGGCCGTCGTCCGACGTCCACGACGGCGACCATTTCGCGTCGCGCAGTTGCGCGATCGATTCGGCGAGGAAGCGCTGCTCGGCGCGAACGCGGTTGAACGCGTGGTTGTCGTATGCCGAAAGCGGTGCGCGGCGCAGCATCCCGAGGACCAGGAGTTCGCGGCTGACGTCGGCCATCAGATGCAGCGGCCGCCGTCGACTTCGAGCGCGACGCCGGTGATGAACGCCGCTTCGTCCGACGCAAGGAACGCGACCGCGTTCGCGATGTCGCGCGGCTGAGACAGCCGTCCGAGCGGCACCGATCCAGCGAATTGCGCGCGAAGCTCCGGCGTGTCGCCGCCCATGAACTCCGCCAGCAACGGCGTCTCGCCGGCGACGGGGCATACCGCGTTCACGCGGATGTTGTCGGGCGCGAACTCGACGGCCATCGACTTCGAGAACCCGATCGCCGCAGCTTTCGACGCGTTGTAGACCGTCAGCCCCGGGCGGCCGGATGCCGGCGGTCGAGGCGATGTTGATCACCACGCCGCCGCCTTGCGCGCGAAACACGGGCACCAGCTCCAGCGCCGACACGTACAGCGCCTTCACGTTGACCGCGAAGATGCGGTCGAACCAGTCCTCGCTTACGTCGAGCAGCGGCTGATTGCGGTGCGTGATGCCGGCGTTGTTGACGTACGCGTCGATACGCCCGTGCGCATCGACGACCGCGCGGATCGCCGCGGCGACGTCGGCGCGGCGGGTCACGTCGCAGTGGATGAACCGCGCGTGCCCCGGCATCGTCGCGTCGATCTCGCCGGCGACGCGCGCGCCGCCCGCGTCGTCGATGTCGAGCAGCGCCACCGACGCGCCTTCCTCGACGAGCTTCTTGGCGATGTCTTCGCCGAAGCCCGAACCGCCGCCGGTGACGACCGCGGCCTTGCCGCGCAGCCTTCCGTCGCGCGCCGTCACGTGTACTTCTGCGTGATCGTCTGCAGCGTGCTGAACTCGTGCATCGCGGCGAAGCCCTTGCCGCGCCCGTGCCCGCTGCGCTTGAACCCGCCGAACGGCAGCTCGATCCCGCCGCCCGCGCCGTAGCAGTTGATGAACACCTGGCCGACGCGCATCGCGCGCGACACGCGCGTCTGGCGGCTGCCGTTCTCCGTCCACAGCCCCGCAACCAAACCATACTCGGTCGAGTTCGCGAGCCGGATCGCGTCGCTCTCGTCCGCGAACGGCAGCGCGGAGAGCACCGGGCCGAACACCTCGTTGCGCGCGAGCTCGTGCCGTTCGTGCACCGGGCCGAACAGCGTCGGCTCGACGTAGAACCCGCCGCCGGGCAGATCGCCGGGCAGCGTGCTGTGCGCGAGCACGCCGATGGCGTCGCGCTTCCCGCGGTCGAGATACCCGCGCACGCGCGCGAACTGCGCGCCGTTGATCAGCGGCCCTACGTCGGGATCGCTCGCCGGCAGCCCGACCCGCAGCTTCGTGAACGCCGCGGCGAGCCGTTCGGTGACGCGGTCGAACGCGGATGCTTCGATCAGCACGCGGCTGCCGGCGGAGCACGTCTGCCCGCCGTTCTGCACGATCGCGCGCACGATCGCCGGAACCGCCGCGTCGAGGTCGGCGTCGGCGAACACGATCTGCGCGGACTTGCCGCCGAGCTCGAGGATGCAGCGCGCGTGGTGCTGCGCGGCCGCGGCCTGCACCAGCGTGCCGGCTTCCGGCGAGCCGATGAAGTCGAGCACGTCGACGCCGGGATGGCGCGCGAGCGCGTCGCCGGCCGTCTCGCCCAGCCCGGTCACGACGTTGATCGCGCCGGCCGGGATGCCGCATTCCGCCGCGAGCTTCGCGAGCTCGACGATCGATTGCGACGCGTCCTCCGACGGCTTGATCACCGTCGCGTTGCCGACGGCGAGCGACGGAGCCAGCGAGCGCGCGAACATCTGCGCCGGATAGTTCCACGGGATGATGTGGCCGGTCACGCCGACGGGCACGCGCAGCACTTGCACCGCGTAGCCCGGCAGATACGGGATGGTGTCGCCGTGCAGCTTATCGGCGCCGCCGGCGTAGAACTCGAAATAGCGCACCGCCGCGACGAGATCGGCGCGCGCCTGCGAGATGGGCTTGCCGGTGTCTGTCGACTCGATCTGCGCGAGCTGCTCTGCGTGCTGCGCGATGGTGTCGCCGAACCGCGCGAGAAGCCGCCCGCGATCCGCCGCGCCGAGCCGTCCCCACGCACCGTCGAACGCGGCGGTCGCGCTACGCACCGCGCGGTCGACGTCCTGCGCACCGCCCGCGGAGATCGTACCGTCGACACGGCCGGTTGCTGGCTCGACGACGGGCAGCGTCTCGCCGGAGACGGCCGGCTGAAACTCTCCGCCGGCGAAAATCGTGCCGGCAACCATCGAGGCGATCATGGCGTCCTCCCTAGCCGAGGACATTCAGCGCCGGCCCGACGAACCCCAGCCCGCATGACGACGACGACGATCTTCCGGGCGCGGCGCATCGTCACGATGACGGACGACGCGCCCGAAGCGTTCGCGAGCGCGGGCGAACGCGTCGTCTCGACCGGGACCCTCGCCGCGCTGCGCGAGCGTTTCCCGTCTGCCGAGGTCGTCGATCTCGGCGACGCCGTGATCGTTCCGGGCTTCAACGACGCGCACGCGCACCTCGCCGTCGCCGCCGAAGACATGCTGCACCTCGACCTCTCCATCGACGCGGTGTCGTCGCTCGCGGAGATCGCGGCGAAGCTGCGCGAGCAGCTCGCGCGCACGCCGCCCGGCGGCTGGCTGCGCGGCAGCCGGTACGACGACGCGAAGATGGCCGAAGGCCGCGTGCTCACGCGGTGGGATCTCGACGCGATCAGCCGGGACCATCCGATCCTCGTGCTGCACGTCGCCGGACACTGGGGCGTCGTCAACTCCAAGGCGCTCGAGCTCGGTGGGATCGACGAATCGTCCGAACCGCCGGCGGGCGGCAAGTACGGCCACGACGGCAGCGGCCGGCTCAACGGCATTTTGTTCGAGATGGCGATCTTCGACTTCGCGTACCCGCAGGCGACGCATCTGCCGCAGACCATCGCGCCGGCGAGCACGCCCGAAGACCGCCTGCGCGGCCTGAGCCTGGCCATGCGCGCGTTCCACGCGGCGGGGATCACGTCGGTGACCGATGCAATGATCGGACCCGATGACGTCGCGCTGCTCGAAGCGTCGCAGCGCCGCAAGCAGCTCTCGATGCGTGTGAACATGCTGCTGCACTTCGAGCACTACGGATTGCTGAAGCAGCGCGGCATCAGCACCGGCTCGGGTACGGACCGTCTGCGGCTGGGCGGGATCAAGACGTTCGTCGACGGCGCCATCGGCGGCCGCACGTGCTTGATGGAACAGCCGTTCGAAGGCACGACCGACGATTTCGGGATGCAGACCCTTTCCGACGCCGAGCTGTGCGACGTCGTGCGCATGGTCCACCTCGACGGCAACCGCGTCTGCGTGCACGCCAACGGCGACCGCGCGATCGGCAAGCTGCTCGACCAGCTCGAAGCGGCGCAGACGGAGCGCCCGCAGTCGGACCTCCACCACCGCATCGAGCACTGCAGCATCGTCAACGAGGACATCCTGCGCCGCATGAAGGCGCTCGACGCCATCGCCGCGCCGTTCGGGAGCTACGTGCACTATCACGGCGGCAAGCTGCTGGAATGGTACGGGCCGGAACGCATCGAGCGTATGTTCGCGCACCGCTCGTTCATCGATCACGGCATCACCGTCGCGGGCTCGTCGGACTATCCGTGCGGGCCCTATCAGCCGCTGCTCGCGTTGCAGTCGTGCATCACGCGCACCGGCTACGACGGCACGCCGCTCGGGTTATCGCAGCGCATCACGCCGCGCGAAGCGCTCGCGCTCTACACGATAAACGCCGCGTGCGCGGCCGGCGAAGATCACGTGAAAGGCCGGCTCGCGCCGGGCTATCTCGCGGACTTCGTGGCGCTCGACGACGACCCGCTCACCGCCGATCCGACGACGCTGGGTGCGCTGGGTGTGCGCGCGACGTACGTCGGCGGCGCGAAGGTGTGGGACGCCGCGGGCTGATGTCCGGCCTGGTCGAGATCCAGCTCCTCAACGGCATCGTGCAAGGGATGATCTACGCGCTCGTCGCGGCGGGGCTGACCCTGATCTTCGGCATGCTCGACATCCCGAACTTCGCGCACGGCGCATTCTACGCGCTCGGCGCGTACGTCGCGTTCACGATCGTGTCGGCGACCGGGAACTTCTGGCTCGCGATCGCCATCGTACCCGTCGTCGTCGCGGTGATCGGCCTGGTGGTCGACGCGTTCGCGATGCGGCGGCTCGCGCGCGCCGGGCACGTGTATCAGATTTTGTTCACGCTGGGTCTCGTGCTCATCGTGCAAGAGGTCATCGTGCTGATCTGGGGCGCGAACCCGACCAGCGTCAACGTGCCGGCCGTCCTCGACGGCGGCGTGCCGCTGGGCGCGGTGAGCTTTCCGTTCTACCGGTTGTTCTTGGTGGTTGCCGCGGCGCTCGTGATCGGGCTCGTCTGGATCGCGCTGGAGCGTACGAAGTACGGCGCGATCATTCGGGCGGGGATCGACGATCCGGAAATGGTGGACTGCATCGGCATCGACGTGCAGCGCTTGTTCACGATCGTGTTCGGCATCGGCGTGGGCCTCGCGGCGCTGGCAGGCGCGCTCATCTTGCCGATTCGCGGCGGCCAGCCCGCGATGGGCAACGAGCTGATGGCGACGAGCTTTGCGGTGGTCGTGATCGGCGGGCTCGGCAGCTATCTCGGCGCGGTCGTGGGCGGGCTGTTCGTCGGGCTCACGCAAGCGGTGATGACGATCCTGTATCCGGCGGCGTCGGAGGTCGCGATCTTCGCCGCGATGGCGCTCGTGATCCTGATCCGGCCGCAGGGACTGTTCGGCAAGCGATGAGACGTTTCGCGCTGCTCGTCGCAATCGTCGTGCTCGCGCCGCTGGTGTTGCGCTATCCGGAGCTCGAGACGCAAATCCTCACCTTCGGGCTGCTCGCGGTCGCGTTCAACCTGCTGCTCGGCGAGATGGGCTTTCTGTCGTTCGGCCAGGCGACGTTCAACGGCGTCGGCGCGTACGCGGCGGCGCGCGTGCTGATCGACGCGCATGCCGCGCTGCCGGTCGCGCTGCTCGTCGCGATCGCCGCGGGCGCGATTACCGCCGCCGTGATCGGCGCGCTCGCGATCGCCGGCCGCGGCGTGTACGGGGTGATGCTGACGTTCGCGTTCAACGAGATGGCGTACTACGCCGCGCTCCAGTGGCGCGCCGTGACGGGCGGCGACAACGGGCTGGGCGGCGTGCCGCGGCCCGGCGTGTTCGGCATCGCGCTCGACGACCCGACGCGCTACTACTACTTCACCGCGCTCGTCGTGCTGCTCGCGTTCGCCGCGGTGCTGCGCATCAACGACTCGCCGTTCGGCGCGGTGCTGCGCGCGATCCGCGAGAACGAAGAGCGCGCCCGGGCGATCGGCTTTCGCGTGCGCCGCTTCAAGGTGACGGCGTTCGCCGTCTCGGGCGCGCTTTCGGGGCTCGCCGGCGGGTTGTACGCCGGGCTGTTCCGGTTCGTGCCGCTGCAGGCGATCGACCTCGACACGTCCACCAACGTCGTCATCGCCGTGCTGCTGGGCGGCACGGGCTCCCCGTACGGCGCGTTGCTCGGCGCGGCGATCTTCACCGTGCTCTCGAACTCGCTCAGCCACGTGTGGTCGCACTGGCCGCTGATCTTCGGCCTGGTGTTCTGCGCGGTCGTGCTGTTCTTCCGCGGCGGGTTGTGGAGCATCGTCGACCGTTGGAGCCGCCGTGCTGCGCACGCGTGAGCTCACCAAGCGCTTCGGCGCGCACGCGGCGGTCGACGGCGTCGACCTGACGATCGCGCGTGGCACGCTGCACGCGATCATCGGGCCCAACGGCGCGGGCAAGACGACGCTGTTCAACCTGCTCAGCGGCGAGCTGCGCCCGAGCGCGGGCACGATCGCGTTCGCGGACCGCGACGTCACGCGCCTCGACGCCACGCGCCGCTCGCAGCTGGGCATGGGCCGCTCGTTCCAGCGCACGAACGTGTTTCCGAAGCTGACCGTGTTCGAGAACGTCCGGCTCGCGGCGCAGTCGCGCACGGGCGACAGCTTCGCGCTGTGGCGGTCCGCGGCGGCGCTCGCCGGCGTGAACGCGCGCGCGGAACGCGTGCTCGACGAGTTCGGTCTGCTCGGCTACCGCGCGCAGCTCGCGAGCGAGCTGGCCGGCGGGGACCAGCGGCTGCTCGAGCTCGCGATCACGCTCGCGACCGATCCCGTGCTGCTGCTCCTGGACGAGCCGTCCCAAGGGCTCTCACCCGAAGACGCACGCCGCCTGATCGACCGCATCGGCACGCTCGCGCAGCGCTACACGATCGTCCTCATCGAGCACAACATGCCGCTGGTGATGCGCCTCGCGGGGGAGATCACGGTCATGAACTTCGGCCGCATCCTCGCGCACGGCACCCCCGAAGAAATCCGCACAAACCCCGAGGTACGCGCAGCCTACCTCGGAACCCGCCATCTGTCATCCTGAGCTTGTCGAAGGATGAGCTACCCACCGTGAATACCATACTGCAGCTCGATAACATCGACGTCTACTACGGTTCGAGCTGGATCCTCAAAGGCGTGTCGCTCGCCGTACCGACCGGCGGCGTCGTCGCGCTGCTCGGGCGCAACGGCGCAGGCAAGTCGACCACGCTCAAGACCATCATGGGCCTCGTCGCGCCGCGCGCGGGGGCGGTGCAGTTCGACGGCGCGCAGATCGGCGGCCGGCCGCCGCACGCCGTCAACCGCCTCGGTATCGCCTACGTCCCCGAGGAGCGGCGCATCTTCCGCGATCTAACCGTCGACGAACACCTCGCCATCGCGACGCGCTCGCCCGCGTGGACCGCGGAGCGCGTCTTCGGCGTGTTCCCGGCGCTCGTGCCGTTGCGCAACCGGCGCGGCCGCTTCCTCAGCGGCGGCGAGCAGCAGATGCTCGCCATCGCGCGCGCGCTCGTCACCGGCCCACGGCTGCTGCTGCTCGACGAGCCGTCGCAGGGCCTCGCGCCGGTGATCGTCGACGCGGTCATCGCGTCGATCGAGGCGATGCGCGACGAGGGACTTGCGATCTTGCTGGTGGAGCAGAACGTGGAGCTCGCCCTGGACGTCGCCGACCGCGCCGCGATCGTCGACCAGGGCGCGATCGTCTTCGACGGAACGGCCGCCGAGCTGCGCGAACGCGGCGACCTCCAAACCACCTACCTCGGCGTGGGTACCTGAACCGAAAGGACCGCATGATGGAACGCAAGCACTTTCTGGCGACGACCGGCGGCACGGCCGCGGCGCTACTCGCCGGGTTGCCCGCGCGTGCGGCTGACGAAGTCGTGTTCGCCGGCGTGTTCTCGTCGAGCGGTGCCTACGCGGCGTTCGGCCGCGATACCGACCGCGGCTTCCAGCTCGCCGTGAACGAAGTGAAGAAGTCGGTCGCGGGCCACGCGATCAAGTACATCACGCGCGACGACCAGACGAAGGCCGACATCGGCGTGCAACAGGCCACGGACGCCTATGAGCACGACGGTGCGCGCTTCTTCGCGGGCTGCGCGTCCAGCGCGGTCGCGCTGCGGATCGCCGAGGTCGCCAAGGACAAGCACGCACTGTTCTGGACGAGCGTCGGCGCCGACGACATCACCGGCAAAGCATGTAACGAGTACACGTTCCGCTGGTCGGTCCCGGCGTACGCCGCGGTACGCGCGACGATGTACCCGTTCATCCAGAAGTTCCCGAACGCGAAGAAGTGGTACACGATCACGCCGTCCTACATCTTCGGCGAGTCACTGCTGGCAAACGTGAAGGAAGTCGCCCAAGAGAAGGGCCTCACGCTCGTCGGCAACGACTACCACCAGCTCGGCGCGACCGAATACTCCGCCTACATCGCCAAAGCGGCCGAAGCGAAGCCTGACGTGTTGTGCCTGCTCAACTTCGGCGGCGACGCGATCAAAGCGCTCAAAACCGCCGTGAGCTACGGCCTGAAGAAGTCGACGAAGATCCTCTACATCTGGAGCGGTGGGCTGCAAGACTTCGCGGGCATCGGCCCCGACGATCTCGACGGTGTGTACGTGGGCTGCCAGTACTGGCACGAATCGACGCCCGCCACACGCAAGGCGAGCGAAGCGTACAAAGCCGCGTACGGCGAGCCGTTGGGCTATGTCGGCGCGAGCGCGTACATCGAGGCGAAGCTGACGTTCGACGGGATCGCAAAGGCGAAGTCGATCGATCCCGCGCGCGTGGCAAAAGCACTCGAAGGCTACAAGTACACAGGCCCCACCGGCGCCGAGGAGATCCGCGGCTTCGACCACCAGGTCGTCAAGCCGTACTACCTGCTCGTGGGCAAAGCAAAGAGCGCGATGAAAGACCAGTGGGACTACGTCGACACGGTAGCATCGAGCTCACACCCAGTCCCTCACGAAAAAAGCCTCTGCAAGCTGTAGCGCTCGCCTACCGGCTTTACCCGGGCTAAACAAATCCGGGCACGTGCCGACCATAGAGATACATGGCCGGTGCAGCTCGTCTGAACCAACCCGCCCTCGAACGGCTCTTAGGGGCCGCTCAGCCGTACGCGATCGCCCGGGTGTCCGGCCTCACAGCGGCGCTCGGCTGGGGCTGCGGCTGCCGCGCCATCGAGCACGACGCCGACGCGTACACGCTCATCACGTGCGACAACCATCTCGACCTCTCCGCGCGCAGCGCCCGGATGGTGACCTTCCGCTAGGGCGCGGCGAGCAGTGCCGGGATCGCGCGCGGCTCCGCGGCGCCCATCGCGATCAAGCGCGCCGCGAACGTCTTCGCGTCCAGCCCGCTGGCCGCGCGGGCGCGCTCGATCGCGTCGAGCCCCGCGAAGTACGTCGCGAGCTGTACGTGCGACAGCTGCAGGCGGTGCCACTTGCTCTCGGCTTCGGAGCTTTCTTGGAACGCGCCGTCGACCATCAGGCTGATCGCCTGGTCGTGCGTGAGCGAGCCCGCGTGATATTCGGCGTCGAGCAGCGCGTTCGTGGCTTCGCGCAGCCGCCACTTCAGCTGCGTGAGCTTGAGCGCCGAATCGTCCGGGCGGAACCCTTGCTCGATCATCAGGCCTTCGGTGAAGCACGCCCAGCCTTCGATGAACGAGCCGTTGCCGAAGATCCGGCGCACCAGCGACGGATTCACGTTGTTCGCGCGCAATTGCACGTAGTGGCCCGGCACCGCCTCGTGGATCGACAGCATGTGAATCCCGGCGTCGTCGTTCTCGCGGAAGTACGATGCGACGCGAGCCGCGCTCCAGTCGGCCGGGATCGGGTCGACGTTGAAGTACGACGGTTCGGTCGGCGGATCGAACGGCCCGCTCGTCTCCATGCTCGCGACGGCGGTGCCGCCCTGGATCGGCGGCGTCCGGCGCACGCGGATCGTGTCGGGGTCGGGCAGCGCGATCAAACCGGTGCGGCGCAGAAACGCTTCGTTTTCGGCGACGTCGGCGCGCGCTTGATCGAGCAACGTGTCCGGCGTCGCGTGCTGCTCGGCGATCTTGTCGAGAACGGGGCGCACGACCGCGTTCAGCCGTGCGCCGTCGCTATCGGAGGAAGGCGGCTGCACGGACGCGTTCATCGGGCGGGCGATGGCGAGCATCGCGGCGCGGGTCGACGCGATCCGCGCGCGTGCGCGCTGCTCGAGCTCGGCCGGCGTCAGGTCGACTCCCGTGATCAGCGGGAACAATCGCGTGTACGCGGCCGCGCCGATGCGCGGATCGTCCGTCGCGTGCGCCTTGAGCGGCCCGTCGACGAATGCCTTGACCGCGCGGACGTCGTCGATCGCACCGCTGACGACCCCGGCGAGCTGCGCGCGCACGGCCGGTGACACGCCTTGCTTCGCGGCGGTGTCGAGCAGCGACGCGTAAAGCTGGATCACGCCGGTGAGCTGCACGCTCGCGAGCGCCTGCGCCGGCTGCGTCGTGTGCTGAAGGTTCGCGATCGCCGCGTCGCGCACGGTGCGCATCTTCCGCAGCCGCGCGATGATGTGCCCGAAGCGCTCGTCCGCGGGGCGCCCTTCGCGTGCGAGCTCGATGAACACGGACTGGCCCAGCAGGTTGACATACACCCCGGGATTCGTGCGCCACGGCGCGAGCAGCTGATCTTCGACCAATTGCGCATCGAGCGTGTCGAGCATCGCCGTGCGGTCGGCGCGCACGCCCACGCTGTCGTCGGGGCGGGCGGTCGCGACGAACCGCGCGCGCCACGCGCGCAGCGAAGCGATGCTCTTGTCGTGGCCCGCGGCAGAGACGTCTTCCAGCCTGTCCGCACCGGCCTGAAGGCCGAGCGCGTCGGCGTAGACGGGATTTTCGGTCGGGAAGTCGGCGAGGTACGCCTCCATCACCGCGGCGAACGGCGGCGGAGCGCCGGCGGCGGGCGCTCCCCACGGCGCAAACGCGAGCAAGACGGCAAGGCACACCACGAAGCGCTTCATCGCAGCGGCATACGCTAGACGCTCACCTGCTTCCTAGATTCGGGCTTTCGAGAAACCCGGAGTAGGAATGTGACGCAGGCCAGAAGCCACCCATCCCGTGTCACATCCATTGCATCGTTTGAAACGAATCGTCGTCGGTGTTCTCGCCGCTCTCCTATGCGTTCCGCAAGCCGCGCCCGCGCAGGTCGCGCCCGCGCCGCAAGCGTCCGCGCAGCCGTCGCCCGACGCGAACGCCGCGGTGCGCGCGACGCTCGCCAACGGCATGCACGTCATCTTGCTGCCGAACCGGCTCGCGCCGGTCGCGACGACGATCGTGTCGTACGGCGTGGGCTCCGACGACGACACGCTGCCGGGCATCGCGCACGCGACCGAGCACATGCTCTTTCGCGGCACCGCGACGTTGTCGGGCGGACAGCTCGCCGACATCGCCGCGCGCATGGGTGCCGAGTACAACGCGGCGACCACGTTCGAGTACACGCTGTACTACTACAAGCTGCCCTCGCCGTACGTCGACGTTGCGCTGCGCATCGAAGCCGACCGCATGAGCCATGCCGCGATTCGCGCGGCGGATTGGGCGACGGAGCGCGGCGCCATCGAACAAGAGATCCGCGCGCAGGAGAGCCAGCCGCTGGCCGCGGTCGGCCAAAAGCTGCGCCAGACGTTCTTTGCGGGCACGCCGTTCGCGACGGCGTCGGGCGGCACGATCCCGAGCTTCGAGAAGATGACCGCGGACGACATCCGCGCGTTCTATCGCGCGTGGTACCGCCCCGGCAACGCCACGCTGATCGTCGCGGGCGACATCGACCCGAAGCAAACGCTCGAGTACGTGCACCGGCAGTTCGACGGAATCCCGGACGCCGCCGTCCCAACGCGCACGCCGATCGTGGTGCAGCCGCTCGCGGCATCGACGGTGGAATCGACGATCGACTTTCCGATCGGCTTCGGCGTGCTCGCGTATCGCTTGCCGGGCTCGAACGATGCCGACTACGCGGCATCGCAAGTTCTCTCCGGCGTGTTCGCGAACCAGCGCGGCGCACTGGGCGACCTCACGGCCGAAGGCAAGACGCTCGCGGTGCTCAGCCTCGACAACGCGTTTCCCGAAGTGGGCGCGAGCTTTCTGCTCGCGATCCCGGCCGCCGGCGGCACTCCGCAGAGCGCGCAGGAGCTCGTCACGGTCGTGCTCGACGACTATCGCAAGAACGGCGTTCCGCCTGAGCTGATCGAGGCCGCGAAGACGCGGCTGCTCAGCGAACAGGCGTACCGCCAGTCGTCCATCTCCGGGCTGGGCTTCGCGTGGGCCGACGCGAGCGCGGCGCACCACACGACGCCCGACGCGGTGCACGACGCGCTCGCGAACGTCACCGCCGACGACGTCAACCGCGTGCTGCGCGCGTATTTCACGCCGGAGCACCGGCTGTCGATCGTCATCACCCCCAAGCCGTCGAGCACGATGCCCAAGAAAGATCCGAGCGCCGGGCTGGAGCACGTCGGCTTCACGCCGACCCTGCACGAAGCGCTTCCCGCGTGGGCGCAGGTCGCCCTCAAAGCGCCGCTGCGCGCGCCGTCGGACGACGCCGGCACGCGTTCGCGCCGCTTGCCGAACGGACTGCGGTACCTTGCGCGGCGCGAGACCGCGGCGCCGACGGTCGTCGTGCACGGCGTGATCCGCACCAGCCCGGAGTTGTACGAACCCAAAGGCAAAGACGGCGTTCACCTGATCGTCGACGACCTGCTGCCGTGGGGTACGGCGACGTACGACCGCAAGGGGTTTCAAACGCAGCTCGACGCGATCGCCGCGACGGCGAGGCTCGGCACGTCGTTCACGCTCAAAGTGCAGTCGAAAGACTTCGAGCGCGGCATGGAGCTGCTCGCCGACGGCATGCTGCACCCCGCCTTTGCGCCGGCCGCGTTCGCGGTGGTGCAAGCCAGCGAAAAGCAGACCGTCGGGTTCGCGAACAAGCTGCCGAAAAACAAAGCGGATTTGGCGCAGCGGCTCGCGCTCTACCCGCCGGGCGACCCGCGCCGCCGCGACGTCACGGAGCGCACGATCGCAGCCGTGACGCTCGACGACACCAAGCACTACTACGGCTTCGCCTATCGTCCGGACGAGACGGCGCTCGCGATCGTGGGCGACGTCACGCCCGCGCGCGCCGCGAGCGCGGTCGAAAAATACTTCGGCTCATGGCACGCGGCCGGCGCGCCGCCGACGTTCCGCTATCCGAAGCTCGCGCGCAAGGCCACCAAGTCCGAGACCGTCACCGTCAAGGTCGCTACCAACGTGCAATCCGAGGTGACGCTCAAGCAAGTGTTCGCGATGCGCCGCAGCGACGCGGACTACGTCCCGCTGCTGCTGGCCAACACGATCCTCTCGGGCGAAGGCACCGGCTCGCTGCTGTTCGAGGAGCTGCGCACGCGGCGCGGCTACGTGTACTCGACGGACTCCGACTTCAGCGTCGACCGCAACGAGGCCGAGTTCAGCGTGTCGTTCGCCAGCGATCCGAAGAACGTCGGGCGCGCGAACGCCGCGGTCGTCGCGATCATCAAGCGGCTGCAGAGCCACGCGCTGCCGGCGGTCGAGCTCCAGCGCGCGAAGGCGCTGCTGCTGGCGGAGCGCGTCCTGCCGCTGGACAGCTACAACGGCGTCGCCGACGACATGCTCCGCGGCGCGCGGGACGGCTCCGTCAACGCGAGCGAGGGCTGGTTCTGGGCCGCGTTGCTGCAGACGACGCCGGCCCAGCTGCAGCACGCGCTGCGGCGCATCGACGCCGACCATTTTCTGCGCGTCATCGTGGAGCCTGACCGCTGAGTGAAAAGCGAGCGTTCACGTAGTGTTCGCTCCCGGTTAAATTCGCGCGGAAAGTCGCTCCCCGAGGTTTGAGCCCTTGAGCCTGCGCTTGCTTGTGGCGTAGAATGGCTCACAGCCTGGATGGCGACGCGGGGTGTGGTTTAGACGATCCGGTTCATTTGCCATGGAGGGGCCGCTTTTGTACGAGCACACTTTTGCATTTCTTCGGTCGACTCTCGGCCCGCCGGCCCGCACCTTTTCGTACACGGCGAGCGCCGCGCCCGATCTTCGCGATCACGTCTGGCGCTGCGGCTGCGGCGCGCGCGAGAAGGCCAACCTGTGCGAACTCGTCCCGTGCGGAAAGCATGCGCCGTTGAACCGGCGTCCGCTGCCGCGCGCGGAACGCGCGGTCGAGATCGTATCGCCTTGGGCGCGAGGTATGGATGAAGCGGTTTGACATCTTCCTGAGCGACGGCCACCGGCTGACGACCAATGAAGACGGTTACCGCTCGATCAAGACGGGCTTCGCGAGCATGCTCGCCGCGCGCCTGGTCGCGCTCAACACGGTGCGCGGCGAGCGCGTCGCCCACGCGGTCGAGATCAACGTCGACCACGTGGTGACCATCAGCCCCGTCGACGACGAAGCCTAGACGCGCGCGAGGAAGTCGTCGAGCACTTTTTGGAAGCGCTCCACATGCATTCGCCGCCACCGGCGGCGCCTGGCGCGACAATCCGGGCCGAACGCCGAAGATCGCCGAGTGCTAGCGGGCCGCAATCGCATAACATTGGCCGGAAAGTGGTTTACAAACTGGATCGACATCGGTAGTATGGCTGCATAATCCCCCCAGGCGCTTCGGTGCCTGGGTGCTAGGCCGCCCGTAAGGGTGGCCTTGGCTTTTTCTGGGGCTAGAACGATTCCGGGCACGAACATCTACGTGGACGGCTTCAATCTCTATTACGGAGCCGTGAAAAGCACGCCGTACAAGTGGCTCGACATCGCCGGCTTGTGTCAGCGTATCTTACCGAAGATCACGATCAACCGAGTGCGCTATTTCACTGCAATGGTGGACGGCAGCCGAGACCCGGGTGCGCCCCTGCGCCAGCAGATCTACTTGCGCGCCCTAGCCA
>JALZBE010000500.1 GCA_030947665.1 Vulcanimicrobiota bacterium
CGCACGCGGCGCCCTCTGGCACGATCGTGCTGATGCGATGAATTCCACGAACTCGGCTGGGGGAAGGCGTAGGTAGCTGTGCGCGTTTTGGTTGTTGGGGCTGGGCAGATGGGTGGGGGCATTGCGCAAGTGCTGGCTGCTAAAGGGCATGAGGTGCTGCTCAATGACGTTGACGAGGGGCGCATTCGTACGGGGATCGAGGCGATTGCGAAGCGGCTTGAGCGGGATGTTGAGAAGGGGCGCTTGTCTGGCGAGCAGCGGGGGGAGATTCTCTCGCATATCGACGCTCGTCCGCACGTGCGCGATCTCGATGTTCAGCTTGCGATCGAGGCGGCTACCGAGCGGGTCGATTTGAAACTCGATCTTTTTCGCTTCTTGGACAAGAATACGCCGCCTGAGGCTGTGCTCGCTTCGAATACTTCTTCGATCTCGATCACCGTGTTGGGGGCCGTTACTTCGCGGGCCGAGCGTGTCGTCGGGATGCATTTCATGAATCCCGTGCCCGTCATGAAGCTGGTCGAGATCATTCGCGGGATCGCGACCGATGATGCGACGTTTGCGTTCGTGCGTGATTTGGCGCTCGGGCTCGACAAGACGCCCGTCGAGGTGCGTGATTTTCCTGGGTTCATCTCCAATCGAATTTTGATGCCCATGATCAACGAGGCGATCTATGCGTTGTATGAGGGCGTTGCTTCCGTCGAGGCGATCGATACGGTCATGAAACTTGGGATGAATCATCCCATGGGGCCGCTCACGCTGGCGGATTTTATTGGGCTCGACACGTGTTTGGCGATCATGAACGTGTTGTCCGACGGGTTCGGCGATACGAAGTATCGTGCGTGTCCGCTGCTCAAACAGTATGTTGCGGCCGGGTGGCTCGGGAAGAAGTCGGGTCGCGGGTTCTACGACTACACGGCTTCGGCGAACGGGGCGCCCGCCGCGGTGCCTGCGGCGGCCAGGTGATCGGCGCGGCGCGGCCCGTGGCGTTCGATCTCACCGACGAGCAGCGCGCGATCGGCGAGGTGGCGCGGGATGTCGCCGCGCGCGAGATCGCGCCGCATATCTCCGCGTGGGACAAGGCGCACGTGTTTCCGCGCGAGTTGTACGGCAAGCTCACCGCGGCGGGATTGATGGGGATGCTCGTGCCCGAGCAGTACGGCGGGGTCGGGGCGGATTACGTCTCGTACGCGCTCGCGATCGAGGAGCTTGCGAAGGTGGATGCCGGGACGGCGGTCACCGTTTCGGTGCACTCCATGATCTGCAATGCGATCGCGACGCTGGGTTCGGACGAGCAGAAGTCGCATTGGCTCGAATCGCTTGCGGCGGGTGATGTGATAGCCGGGTTCGGGCTCACCGAGCCCGATGCGGGGTCCGATGCGGCGGCGATTCGGGCGACGGCGCGGCGTGACGGTGCTGATTGGGTGCTCAACGGGCGCAAGCAGTGGTGCACCAACGGCGGGTATTCGGGCGTCGTCATGGCGATGTTTCGGACCGGCGGGGCGGGGTCGAAGGGTATCACCGCGTTTCTCGTCGACTCGTCGTTGGACGGGATCGTCGTCGAGAAGACGACCGAGAAGCTTGGGATCCATACGTCGAATACCGTCGATCTCGCGTTCGACGACGTACGCGTTCCGCCCGAGGCGGTGTTGGGTGCCGAAGGTGCGGGTTTGACGAAAGCGCTCACGACGCTCACGTCCGGGCGGATCGGGATCGCCGCGCAGGCGACGGGGATTTTGGCGGCGTGTCTCGATGCGTCCGTCGCGTTTGCGAAGGACCGGACTGCGTTCGGCAAACCGATCGGTGCGTTCGAAGGCGTGTCGTTCAAGATCGCGCAGATGGCGACCGATCTCGACGCGGCGCGGTTGCTCGTGTACCGTGCGGCCGCGTTCGCCGATGCGGGGCGGCCGTTCATCGGTGAGGCGTCCAAGGCGAAGCTCTTCGCTTCGACCAAGGCGCGCGAGCATGCGTCGGCAGCGCTGCAGATTCATGGCGGGTACGGGTACACGACCGAGTTCCCCGTCGAGCGGTATTATCGCGACGCGAAGATCACCGAGATCTACGAGGGTACGTCCGAGATTCAGCAGATGGTGATCGCGCGCGGTCTGCTCGGGCGGCTCGACTAGCGCGAGGCGCTGCCCGCTGATTCAGTTTTTGGCGAACGTGTCTTTCACGAGCGTTGCGGTTACGTGCGCGTCGCTGGACTCCAGCGTCTCGGGGCGCAGCTGCTGGCGGACGCGGATGCGGATGTCATACGCCGTCGGGCACAGCACGTCGGTCGCGTAGGTCGTCGTCCCGTCGGCGTGCTCGTCGTAGCCCGCCGGCCCTGGGACGATCGCGTCCGTGGTGATCGCGATCGTGGCGCGCGTCTCGTCGCGGTGGACGACGTGGTACGTCGTCTCCCCCTTCGCCGGCGGCGCGAACGGCGTCGACCAGGTCGATCCGGGGCTCACGTCGCGGTTGGCGATCATGCCGCGCGACAGCAGCGGAAGGACACGCCGCGCTTGCGCGCTCAGGCTGCGCTTCGGGTCGAAGAGAAGGCGGCCGTCGGACATGATCGCGACGCGCAGCGCGGGCTGGCGCGCTTCGCGGCCCTCGTAGGTCGCGTCGACGACGAGGCCGCCGTCGCCCGTCGCCGCGATGACGTCGACGGTCAGCGTGCCGCGGTCGTTGCTGCCGAACCCGCGCGATACCGAGCCTTTGCCGACATCGGGCGTGTGCGCGCGGCCGTCGGCGTTGCCGCCCATCAGGTTCGAGACGAGCGTCTCCTGCGACGTCTGGACGCTGTACGCGACGTCGTACGTCAGCGTGCGCAGCGGTTTTGGCGCATCGGCGGCGCGCGCCGCCGTCGCGCCGGTCACGGCGAGTGCGAAGCCGAGCGCGAGCGAACGAGCGTGCATGCGGCGCCTCCTGCGGCGGAGTTGTCGGCGGCGCTCGGCGGTTCCTACAACGCGGTCTGCGCCCCGCGCGCACGGTGACGGCACTTGCGGCGTCGAGGCTCAGGAACCACACGCCC
>JALZBE010000501.1 GCA_030947665.1 Vulcanimicrobiota bacterium
GGGGACACCGACTCCGCGGCCGACACCGACGCCGCGCGCGACACCGTCTCCGCGTGCGACGACGACACCGGAGACGACTCCGCAACCGACTCCGCGCGCTGCCGTAACGCCGCGCGTAGCGCCGACCAGATCACCTGCGACTGCACCGCTCGTTGTTACACCGCACCCCGTGGCGACGCCGACGCCGCACCTCGCGACGCCGCGCCCGACATTGATGCCGACCGCGGCGCCCGCTGCGCGCGCGACGCCGCTGACGTTCAGCGGGATCGCGCAGAACACGGTGCGGCGGTATCTGAGCGACTTGATCGCGGGCAACGAGAACGCCGCGTACGCCGAGTTGGGAAAATCGCCCGGCGCGGGCGGGCTTTCCGAGGAGGCGTTCATCGACCGCGGCACGCGCATCACGTCGATCCGCACGACGAACAGCGACGCGAACGGCGCGACGGTCGAAGTCGGCCTGACGTCGTCGCGCGGTTCGTACTACGCGACGTATCACGTGACGAACGCTCCGAGCGGGCCGGTCATCGACCAGCACGACTACATCAAAGTCTGATTTCGCAAAAGGGACGGCTTCCGTGGACACGACCGCGCACATCGAAGGCTTGCTGTCGACCGGCGAGGTGATCCCGCCACCACCGAGCGCGTCGGCGTGGTTTCCGATCGCGGACCAGGACGCATACGTCGCCGAAGCGCTGGGCGATCCGATGGCGTTCTGGCGCGAGCGCGCGCGGCGGATCGCCTGGGAGACGGAGCCGAAGACGGTGTTCAGCGGCGCGCTGGACGATCCGCACTGGTTCCCCGACGGGCGGTTGAACGCGACGGTGTCGTGCCTCGACCGCCACGTCGCGCGCCACGGCGACGCCCCGGCGTATCACTACGTGTGCGAGAACGGTAACGAGCGCACGATCACGTACGCCGAGCTGCTCGCGCGCGTGAGCCAATTGGCGAACGCGCTGCGGACCGACGGCGTGAAGTCCGGCGACCGTGTTTGCATCTACATGCCGCTGACGATCGAAGGGATCGTCGCGATGCTGGCCTGCGCGCGCATCGGCGCGATCCATTCGGTGGTTTACGCAGGACTTGGCGCGACGGCGCTGCGCGATCGCATCGCCGACGCGGGTGCGCAAGTGCTGATCATCAGCGACGTGACGTACCGCAAAGGGCGCGCCGTCGATCTGAAGGGAATCGTGGACGACGCGGTTCGCGGGCTGGATCTGGTACGTCGCATCATCGTGCACCGGCGCGAAGCGAGCGCGCCCCCGGCGGATGCGCGCGAGGTGAGCTTCGAGGCGTTTTGCGATCACCAGCCCGCGGAATGCGAGCCCGAGATCGTGGACTCCGAGCACCCGCTGTTCATCCTGTATACGAGCGGCACCACGGGCAAGCCGAAGGGCGTGGTGATGACGCACGGCGGCTACCTTGTCGGTTCGGCAGCGATGCTCGCGGAGACGACGGGGATCACGCCGGACGACGTGTACTGGTGCACGAGCGACATCGGCTGGATCGTCGGCCACACAATGATGGTGTACGGCGCGCTGGCGAATCGCTATCAGTGCGTGCTGCGCGAAGGGGCGCCCGATTTCCCGACGCCGGATGCGATCTATGCGGCGCTGGCACGGCTGCGGGTGACGAAGTTCTACACGGCGCCGACGCTGGCGCGTATGCTGCTGAGGCTCGGCAAGGAGCTCGCCGCGCAGCACGACTTCTCGGCGCTGCAGGCGGTATATTGCGCGGGCGAGCCGCTGAATCCGGAAGCGTGGCGGTTTTTGTACGAGGTCATTGGCCGCGGTGGCGAAGTCGCGGTGTGCAACCAGTGGTGGCAGACGGAGTTGGCCGCGCCGACGCTTGGCGTGTTCCCGACGTCGCCGGTGCATCCGGACCGTAGCGGGAAGGCGCTTGGACCGGTGGCGTTCTCTGTGCGCGACGCGAACGGGACGGTGTTGCCGCCGCATCAGGGTGGGCTGTTGGTGGTGGAGACGCCGCTGCCGTACATGTTCGCAACAGTGTGGAACGATCCGGAGCGATTCGCGCAGTACTTTCGGTGGGGAGTGTATGTCGCCGGCGACGTCGCGACGATCGACGAGGACCGGTACGTCACGGTGCGCGGCCGTGCCGACGACGTACTCAGCGTCGCGGGCCATCGGATCGCGACGGCCGACGTGGAGAGCGCGCTGGTGTCCCACAAGGCATGCGGCGAGGCCGGTGTGTGCGGCGTGCCGGACGAGATCAAAGGCGAGGCGATCGTGGCGTACGTCGTGCTGCGCAGCGGATTCATGGAGTCCGACGAGCTTGCCGCGCGATTAGTGGCCCATGTGCGCCGCGAGCTAGGTCCGATCGCGACGCCGTCGGCGATCCGGTTCGTGCCGAAGCTGCCCAAGACACGGTCCGGAAAGATCATGCGCAGGCTGCTCAAAGCCCAGGAGACTGGCCAGGAGCTCGGCGACGTGACGACGCTCGAAGAGTGACCGAGATTATCGAAACCGTGCGGCTTCCAGCGCCCGGACCCGAGCCGCTCGGACTCGCATTCGATGGGACAGCGTTGTGGATCGCAAGCCGTGAAGCGCATCGGCTGTATGAAATGGAACCGGCAACATGGACCGTGCGCGTGGAAGCGCGGACCCCAGGCGCCCCGTTCGGGATCGCGGTCGTTGGAGACGAGCTCCGCGTCGTGATCGGTTATGGCGACGACGATGATGATCGATACATCCATCGATTTGTACCGGGACACGGCTTCAAGAGCCGTTGCATCCAATGCCCAGAGCTTAGCGGGGTGCACCTTGCCTTCGACGGTGACACGCTGTTCTTATCGCAGGCTCATAACAGGAAGATTCTCGCCCTGGACGGCGATGGCTTGGTACTTCGCGAAATGCGGCTCGACCGCGTACCTCTCGGCATGACGATTATAGACGGGGCTTTCTATCTCATAACCGGCGCCAAGAATTTCAAGAACCTCGAGCTCACAATGGTGGACGCTCGCGGCGAAACGCCCCGCGTCACCTCACTTGGGT
>JALZBE010000502.1 GCA_030947665.1 Vulcanimicrobiota bacterium
ACCCTACCCATCACCGCGCCGGTTGCGCTACCGCCGATCGCGACGAGCCCCGCGCCGGGGCTTGCGGCGCCCACGACGCCGGTCGCTGACACGAACGCGTTCGCGTACGGTCAGCCGCCCGCGAGCAACCTCGCGGGGCCGGCCGATCCCGTCCGCATCTTCTCCGTCACGTTCGCGCCCACGGTCGTCCGCAACGGCACGCCCGTGCGCTTCACGGCGATCACGACCACGAACGTCGCACGGCTGACGATCGGACGCCCCGGTTTTGAGACGTCGATCGCGCAGACCGCGCCCGGCCGCTGGGAGTCGGCGTACAACTTTACCGCGAGCGGTCCGGCACCGCCGCAAGGCGGCATGCAACTGCTCGTCACCGCGACGCGCGCCGACGGCGCGTCCGCCGCGATCAAGATCCCCGTCACGGTGCTGCCATAACTCCACGCCGCGCGCGATGAAGGCCCGGGCGAGTCGCCCGAGCCTTCACACGATCGCTGCGAACCGGAGCTCGCCGTTAGGGCGAGGCGGTACGCGATGCTCCGGGTTCGAACGTATCGCGCTCGGCGTCGTCGAGCATCACGCCGTACTGCGACGACGTCGCGCCGGTGTACGCACTCGCCTGCGCGCCGTTCTCGCTTCCGCCGTGCTCCGCCGAGCCTGTGGCTTCACCGAGGACTTGCTGCGAGTGCGTCTGCGCCGACTGCTGAGCGGTGTGCACCGCGCTCTGCACCGTTTCTTGCAGAACCTGTTTACCGTGCTCGAGCACGTCGCTGCCGACGCTCTGCGCGCGGTCGAGCAAGTCGTCGCGGATCGGTCCGACCTTCTCGCGCTCGTAGTCGGTAACCGGCGTCAGCAGTCCTGCGAGGAAGCCGACGGCGAGCGCGCCGAGCGCGAGGCCGAGCGGGTTCTCCGCGGCGATGCCGACCCCGCGCTGCGCGGCGTTCTTCACGTCTGCGCCGCTCGGAATTTTGTCGGCGATCCCGCCGACGCCGTCGGAC
Organism: Vulcanimicrobiota bacterium; assembly: GCA_030947665.1. Taxonomy (GTDB): domain Bacteria; phylum Vulcanimicrobiota; class Vulcanimicrobiia; order Vulcanimicrobiales; family Vulcanimicrobiaceae; genus Vulcanimicrobium. The sequence goes on from JALZBE010000502.1 coordinate 993, forward strand.
ACGTTGCTGGTCAAGCTGCTGGTCACGTCTCCCACCTTGTCGGATACGGTGTGCTTGGCGCCGCCCAGCGCGTTGCCGACTTTGCCGGTCGCGCCGCTGAGCGCGTCCTTCACGCCGTCGACGACGCCGCCGATCGTGCCTTTGACGGTGTCGACCTTGTCGTGGACGGCTTCCTTGACGCGCGACGGCACGTCCGCCTTGTAGCCGAGCGCTTCGACCGTGTCACCCATGCGGGCGCGGGTCTGCTCTATCTCGCGCCGGATTTCGCTCGAGTCTTTGCCCATTCGATGTCTTCCTTTACGGTCTGCGCGGTCTGCTCGGGGATGAGCGGCGCGGCTTCATGCAATTTCTTTTTTCCGGTCTGCGCGAGCACGTACGCGACGGCGCCGTACACCACGGTCACGATCAGCGCCGACAGCCAAACGTGCAGCCCGAGGGCTGTGATCCCGGCGATCAGGAACGCCGTGAACGCGCCGAACGCACCGAGTCCGAGCAGCGCCGTTCCGCCGAACATGCCGGCAGACGCGACCGCCGGTTTCGTCTTCTCGGCGATCTCGACTTTCGCCAGCGCGATCTCTTGGCGCACGAGCATCGAGATCTCGTCGCCGAGCTCGCGCAGCAGCTCGCCGATCGGACGATCCGCTTCGCGCGGAGCGTCAGGACGCATACTGCCCGCCCCCGTACGCCGACGTATACCGCCGCACGCTCGACGTCTTGAGGAAGCGCGATGCCGCGAAGCCGAGCACGAGCGCGGCGCCCGCGATCGCCAACGGCTGCTGCCGCGCGTACCGTTCGAGATCGCCAATCAGCCGGTCGCTGTCGGCGTCTTGGAGATACTGGGCCAGCTTGTCGACCAGCTGGGCCCCTTGATCGACGTAGCCGGCGGCACCGCCGACCGTCCCGCTTTCGCGAAGCTGGTCGCCGACGTTGCGCAAGTCTTGTGCGAGCGAGCCGATCTGTTGCCCGATCACGGTCGACCGTTCGTCGACCTGTTTTCCCAAAAACGATTTCCCTTGGTTGACCGCGTTCTGAGCCGTTTCGCGGACGTCCGTTGTCTGCATACCATCCCTCGCCGGATTTGAGAAGAGTCGGACCACGTCGTACCCACCGGCGCGTGAAAGGCTCGCTCGCCTGAGGCGCTTTTGAGCCCGATTCGAAATCACGATACAGGGAAGGTTCGCGCTACCGGGGTAACCGGACGAGCGTGAGCACGACGTCGCCGCGGCGCGCGCCCGCACTCGACACGCTGGAGTTCGACCACCTCGAGCTCTGGGTCGGGAACGCCAAGCAAGCCGCCCACTACTACTGCACTGCGTTCGGTTTCGAACCGGTCGCGTACGCCGGTCCGGAAACCGGCGTGAAAGGACGCGCGTCCTACGTCGTCCGGCAGAACGACCTGACGCTGGTGCTCACGTCGACGCTAGGCCCCGACGACGCGATCGCCGACCACGTCCGCCGTCACGGCGACGGCGTGCGCGACGTGGCGTTCCGCACGTCGAGCGCGCGTGCGGCTTTCGAGATCGCCGTTGCGGGCGGTGCGCACGCGCTCGCGCAACCAGCGGTCGTCGAAGACGCCGCCGGATCCGTGGCGCGCGCGCAGATCGCGACGTACGGCGACACCGTGCACTCGTTCGTCGAACGCACCGGGTACCGCGGCGCGTGGCTGCCCGGTTACCGGCCGTGGACGCACGACCAGCGCTCGGCGAACCCCGTCGGGCTGATGCGCATCGACCACTGCGTGGGCAACGTGGGCTGGAACGAGATGGACCGCTGGTGCGATTACTACGCGCGCGCGCTCGGCTTCACGCAGCTGATCGGCTTCGACGACAAGGACATCTCCACGGAGTTCACGGCGCTGCGTTCCAAAGTGATGCAGAGCCCCAGCGGCAAGGTGAAGCTGCCGATCAATGAGCCGGCCGAAGGCCGCAAGAAATCGCAGATCGAGGAGTACCTCGACTTCTACGGCGGCCCGGGGATCCAGCACGTCGCGATCGCGACCGGCGACATCGTCGACAC
>JALZBE010000503.1 GCA_030947665.1 Vulcanimicrobiota bacterium
CGGGCGCTGGTTGATGCACGTGCCGGCGTTGGACCGCGTGAACTTGAGCAGGTCGTAGCTGTGGTCGAGTCCGTCATCGTCGTGCTTGATGACGATGTGGTGCGCGTCGGCCGCGGTGACTTCGCCATGTGCGCGCGCGAGCACGCACCCGCCGGAATCCTTGGCAGCGCGATACTCCATGCCCGTGCCGACGATCGGCGCCTGCGGGCGGAGCAGCGGCACGGCCTGACGCTGCATGTTCGCGCCCATCAGGGCGCGGTTGGCGTCGTCGTGCTCGAGGAACGGGATGAGCGCCGTCGCCACCGACACGATTTGCTTGGGCGACACGTCCATGAGCTGCACCTTGTCGGGCGGCTCTTCGACGTATTCTTCAGCGTAGCGCGCGACGACGGACGACGACGTGATCTTTCCGTTGGGGTCGAGCAGCGTGTTCGCCTGCGCGACGATGTACTCGTCCTCGCGGTCCGCCGTGAAGTAGCGGATCTCGTTGCTGACGATCCCGTCCTTCACCACGCGGTACGGCGTCTCGATAAAGCCGTAGCGGTTGACGCGCGCGAACGTCGCCAGCGAGCCGATCAGGCCGATGTTCGGCCCTTCCGGCGTTTCGATCGGGCAGATGCGGCCGTAGTGCGAGTGATGGACGTCGCGGACTTCGAAGCCCGCGCGCTCGCGCGACAAACCGCCCGGCCCGAGCGCCGAAAGACGCCGCTTGTGCGTCAGCTCGGCGAGCGAGTTGGTCTGGTCCATGAACTGCGAGAGCTGCGAGGAGCCGAAGAACTCTTTGATCGCCGCGACCACGGGGCGGATGTTGATCAGCGCCTGCGGCGTGACGGTCTCGATGTCCTGAACGGTCATGCGCTCGCGCACGACGCGCTCGAGCCGCAGCAAACCGACGCGGAACTGGTTCTGCAGCAGCTCGCCGACGGACCGGATGCGGCGATTGCCGAGATGGTCGATGTCGTCCTTGTGAACCTTGCCCGACTGGACCTTGATCAGGCGGCGGAGCACCGCGATCATGTCCTCGCGCGTGAGGGCCTTCTTCGTCGCGGCGGGGACCTTGAGGTTCGCTTTGGAGTACTCGCGCAAATCGGGATCGCGCGCTCCTTCGAGCTTGCCGAGCAGTTTGTAGCGGCCGACGCCCGCGAGATCGTAGCGCTTCTCGTCGAAGAACAGCGATTCGAGCAGCTTCTCGGCATTCTCGGCGTTCTCGGGCTCACCAGGACGCAGCTTCTTGTAAATTTCCTTGAGCGCGTCTTCCTTGGTCTTGATGTCTTTGTCTTTTTCGAGACAGTTCGCGATCAGCGGGCTATTGTCGAAGAGCGCCAGGATCGCTTCATCGCTCTCCCACGCGTGGCCGAGATCCGGGCGCGACAGGGCGCGCACGAACGTCGTCGCGTAGATCTTGCGGTTCTTATCGATGCGGACGCCGATCGTTCCCTCGGTCTCGTCGTTCTTCGTACCGTTGTCGGTCTCGAACTCGATCCACGCACCGCGGTTCGGGATGATCGTCGCGTTGAATGTAGGCCGGTTGTTGGTGTCCGAGTCCTGGAGGAAGTACACGCCGGGCGAACGGACGAGCTGGCTCACGATCACGCGCTCCGCGCCGTTGATCATGAACGTGCCCTTGTCCGTCATGAGCGGAAAATCGCCCATGAAGATCTCTTGGTCGGGGATGCCCTTGATCTCGCCCGACTCGGCCGTGATCAAACGAACGCGCACGCGCAGCGGTGCGCTGTACGTCATGTCGCGCTCGCGGCACTCCTCGACCGTGTACTTCGGCTCGCCCAGCGAGTGGTCGCCGAATTCCAGGACGAGATTGCCCGTGAAGTCTTTGATGGGCGAGATCGAGTCGAAGGCTTCCTTCAGACCATCGCTGATGAACCACTTGAAGGAAGCTTTTTGGAGCTCGATCAGATCCGGAAGCTGGAGGACGTCCGCGAACGTCGCGAACGAATGGCGCTTGCGCTTAGCGCCGGGGTCCTCGGGCAGCTCGACGGTGAACGCGTCCTCCGAAACGTGGAAGCTCGCGCTCGCGATGTTCTCTTGCTTGACCGCGGTGCTCGACCCGTTCGGCGCTGCGGGGGCCGCTTCGGCCTTCTTGCGGCTGCGCGTCGTCTTGGGTTTGTCCGCCGTCGTTTTCGTCGCCATTCTGTTTCTGGGGGTCTTCCTGCGTGGTCTCACGCGCGCTCGGGGCTCGCAAACGCGAAAAGGCAAGGACCGACCCACCGGAGTGAGGTGTCCTCGCTCGCTCTCGTATGCCGCTATCCGCCGAGAGGCATAGGGCGGTATCGTAGCACCGCCCTGCGAGCCCCGTCAAGCGGCTTTAACTAATCCGTTTTCGAAGTGGGCGCAGCCCAGGGATATAACGTGGGCGCTCGTCTCGAGCGACCAAGTCTAGGCGGCGTCGCCGCTCCCGCTCACATAGCCGGGGGGCGAGAACAGCGGGGTGGTCCGAGCAGTGTCTACCGCGGCCTCGAGCGCCGCGTGGCGGTCCAGCTCGCAGCGGCAGCGCCCGGCGCGGTCCCCGGAGCAGCCCATGTAGTCGTGACTCGCGAGCGAGTGCTCGCACGGGCACAGCACCAAATTGTCCATTCGCTCGCCTCCTCGATCGCTTGCCCCGCCGCGGAGTCGTCCGCGAGCGACGCTCTCCGAAGAGCTCGTCGCTGCGGACCGTCCGCGGGGTCGTGCCGGTGGGCATCGAACGATCCCACGCCTGCATGGTACCCGGGTCGATGGTCGACAAACGCTCGTTACCGTACCCTCAGGCGACGGCTGCGCGGTCGCGTTCCCACCAGCCCGTCTCGGCCGGCGACACCGGGATGCGCCCGGCCGCCAGCGCAGCCACGACGTCCGCGACCAGGGTGCGCTCGGGGCGGCTGCGCGGCCCGGCGCACGTGTAGATGCCGTCCTCGCGGACCTGGTCGGCCCGGCTTAGCAACGACGCCCAGTCGACCAGCCCGAACGCGGCCCACGCACCGAAGGCGCGGAGCGGCACACCCTCGGAC
>JALZBE010000504.1 GCA_030947665.1 Vulcanimicrobiota bacterium
GCCTCGACGACCGCGAAGTCGATCCGTCGCGCGAGCGCAAGTCGATCTCGACTGAAGAGACATTCGAGTACGACGAGCGCGACGAAGCGCGCATCCTCGCGCTGCTGCGCGTGCAGGCCGACGAGCTCGCGCGCGATCTGCAGGCGAAGGCGCTGCGCGCGTCGACCGTCGGCGTGAAGATCAAGAAGGCCGACCACACGGTCACCGGTCGCCAAACGTCGCTCGCCGTCGCGACCAACGACGCCGACACGATCCACGACGCAGCGGTATGGTGCTGGCAGCGCGCGGGGATGTACGGTGTCCCGATCCGTTTGCTCGGCACGCGCGTGGCATCGCTCACCGACGAAGAGTCGCGCGAGCTGCGGCTGTTCTGACTACGGTTTTCCGTACAGCGTGAACAGGTGGCCGTCGGGGTCTTCGAAGTTCGCGCCGTCGTTCGTGCCGTCGATCGAATGCGGTTCGTTCAGAAACGTCACGCCGCGCGCGCGCAGGCGGTCGTAGGCGTCGCGCACGCCGTCGACCGCGAGCACGATCTCGACGGGCTCGGGCCCGGCGGGCGGCCGCGCGCGCGAGAGAGCGCCGCTGAGGACGATCATGGTGCCGCCCATGTCGACGAACGCGAACGCTTCGACGCGCCCGCACGGTTTCAAGCCGAGCTTCTCCGTGTAAAACGCGACCGATGCGTCGACGTCGCGCACGCCGAGCATCAGCGCGTGGAGCTTCAGGGCGGGTGCCGTCTCCGTCATGGCGCCGCCCGCTACCGGGGGAAGAAGGGGATGCCGATGCCGCTCTTCCCCAACTCGTCAGCGCGCGCGTCGAGCTCGTTCATCTTGTCGCGCGCGAGCGGGATGAACTGCCGAGCCTCGACGTCGCCGTCGCGATAACCCTGCTTCAAGTCGGCGAGGATCGTGTCGTATGCGTCGAGTGCAAGCGCGACGCGCTTGTCGGTGCGCGCGCCCGGCGTGAGATTGCGCGAGTACCGCGGTGCCCCCGCCGTTTCATACGGTGCGCCCAGCGCCTTGAGCTGTTCGAACGTGACGAAATGGTTCACGCCGTCGCTGACGATTTGCTCCGTCAGCTCCAGCATGCCGTCCGGATAGTTCGTGCCGGGCGCGCGCAGCGTCGCGACGACGCGCGAGTACAGCCCGTCGAGCGCGCCGCTCGGCCGCTCGCCCTTAATGTACACGTCGAGCGAACTCGCGTCGAGGTTGCGCAGCGCCGCGGGCACGGACGACGGTTGGCCGGGCGGGACGTTGCCGAACGGGATGACCGTCGCGACGCCGAGCGCGGGCAGCACGACGGTGCTCGGCAACAGCTTCGCTTTCTGCAGCGTCCACAGCAGCTCGTTCGCCCAGCGCAGATGGCGCATCTCGCCGACGGCGATGCCGAGCAACTCGTGGCGCGCGAACTCCGCGAAGTCGACCAATCCCGCCGGCGCCCCCGTGAGCTCGCCGGGCGCCTTGACGCTGTAGCGCGCGTAGAGGTATTCGAGCGCCAGCACGTGCTCGAGCGATGCGGCATACGCGAGATGCTGCGCGAGCTCGGCCGTCGACGCGAACGGCTTGACGTCGGCCGCTTCATTCGGCCGAAAGAAGCCCGACGACTCGCGCCCGCCGAGCACGAAATCGAGATCTTGCCAGCGGCGGTTGATCTCGTAATGATCGATCTCCGCGTCGCGGCCGCCGTCGACCGCCGCCTGCACGTTGCCAGGCGCCGAGCGGTCGGAGCGCAGCCAGTCGACGCGCACGCCGCCGAGCAGCACGTCGCCGAGATCTTCGCTCCCCAGCAGCTGCTCGCCGAGCTGCACCTCCGGAAGCACGATGTCCGGATGATTCGACGCCCAGTAGTTGCACGCGCAGTCGCGGAAGTCGTGCATCCACGGCGAGCACAAGCTCTGCCCCAGCTCGCCGGGCGCGTACGCCGCGCTCAGCACGCCCGTCTCCGTGTTGATGAAGCGGCGGCGCCAACCGCGCAGCGTGATGTTCTGGCTTCGCCGCGCGGCCGGGTGCCGGCGCTGGAGGACCAGCGTCACCTCGTCGGGGGCGAGCATGCGCACCATGCGCCATATCGTGCTGCCGACGAGATGGGTCCGCGCGCCGGGGTCGTGGAGCGGGATCGTCGTCCCGCGCTGCGCGATGCTCGCGACGTACCAGTCCCCTTTTTGCAAACGCGTCGCCGCCGCATTGATCGCCGCCGCGAGTCTCGGTGCAAGCTTGCGTTCGTAGCTTGGGACGGTGGGATCGTCGTCCGCGGGGCTGAGCGCGGGATCGTCAGGCGCCACGCTGTGGAACCGCATCCCGAGGCGGCCCTGCGTGTGCGCTTCATTCGGGTTGCCGTCCATGAAGCTGAACACCAAGCCTGGGAAGAACCGGCGGTCCAAATTGCGGTGATCGAACTCGAGACCGGGGAAGCAGTTCGCGACGCCGTCCTCGATGCGCGTCGTGACCGGGTTACCGACGACGAGGCGCTCGAGGCGCTTGGCAGGCAGATTGCGCGGTTGGATCTTGTTCATCGCTCACCCCTCGGACGCGAAGAGATCGGGCCGCACGTCGCACGCGCGGTCGTAGTAGGAAAGACACGTCTCCAGCCAGCCGCGAATGTAGTCGCAGCCGTCGCGGCCGTGATCGGCGACCTCGGCGTGGCACCCGCCGCCGCACAGATAGCGCGCCCAGCAGCTGCGGCACGGCTCTTGGCGGTCGACGTGCCGCTCGCCAAGAAACGTCGCGCGCGCTTCGTCGTCGAGCCCGCTACCGAGATCGCCGAGCGCGAAGCGCTCGTCGTCGATCGTGCGGTGACAGGCGTAGTACTTGCCTTCCGCGCTCACCGACACGTAGTTGTCCGCCGCGCCGCACGGCAGCGGGCGGTTCGACCCGCGCGCGATCTCGCGCATCGCGACGACGAAGTTCGTGAACACGGGCGGTTCACCGCGCTCCAGCCGCTCCCACTCCGCGGCGGCGGCGGCGCGCATCCCTCGCAGCAGCGCTGCCCAATCGTCCGCGCCCGCC
>JALZBE010000505.1 GCA_030947665.1 Vulcanimicrobiota bacterium
CCGCCGCGCCGGTCGACTCGGGCGCTCGCGGTACGGCGCCCGCGGCGGGCGCGGACGCGACCGGAGCTCCGGCGACCGCGGCCGGTGCGGAAGAAAGCCCAGGACCGGCACCGACGATCACCGCCGAAATGCTTGCAGCATTAAACCAGCGCATGCGCGACGCGATCCCGAGCACACCACCGAAGACGATGAAACTGTATCCGACGGATTGGCGCAACTTAGCCGTGCGCCCTGACCCGAATCGGTGGACGGTCGCGAATTACCCGCTCCCGCAACGCGGACTTTTCGCACACGCGATCATCGTGCGTGTCGGCCGCGAAGCGGTCGCGGTGCGCGCGATCCAGCGCATCGGCAACGCATACATCTGCATCGGCTACCTGGCAAAGATCAACGAACACGACCCGCAAGCGACGCTCGCGGGCCCGTACATCGGCCCGTGCAAAAAAGCGTGGCGCGAACAGCTCGGCCTCGTTCCGAAAGCGTCGCCACCGACGGTCCCCGAAGCGAGCGCCGTCCCGACCGGCCCCGCGAGCTCGCTGACGTCAGCCGGAGGTGCAAACGGGGCAGCCCGGTAGATCGCGGTCATGTCCGACGATCTTCCGATCGTGCTGACCCTTCACACGCCAGGCACAACGCCGGCGCGGTAGACACCGAAGTCTATTGCATCAACGTGACGCGCAACGCGGTCCGCATCGCGGTGAGCAGCACGGGCTTTTCCACGATCGACGACGAGGGAACGCTGCTGCACCACGGCTCCCCGCCGCTGGATCTCACGCTCGCGCCCGGCGAAGCGGCCCGCATCGGGGACGTGGTCGCGTGGGAATGGGACGGACACGTCGGGTTGTTCGTCATCTTCACCGACGTCGAGTCCGGCCGCGTGCGGCGTGCGACGTACAACCTGAGGCACGGCATCGGTCCCCGCGAGCCGCCACCGCACACGTTCGTGGGGAAAGGCGGCTACGTCACGCCGCCTGGCCTCGTTCAAACGGACGAGGCTGGAAAGTAGCCGGCTAGAAAAACTGCGACTCGCGACGCCTTCCGAAACTCCGGCTCGCGAAAAAGATCGACAGATCGAAAGCGCGATTGGTGTTTACCGCCGCCGTGCAAACGTGGTTCGAAACTCAATCTAAATCATTTCGATGCTTTGATACGAACGCACGTTCGTGCTATAATAATCGCATAACGCGAACGTTCTTCGCGCATCAAATCTAAGCGGCCCGGCCGGTGTTGATGCACCGACCGAGCCCGTCACCCGATGGAGTTATCATCGAATGACCATCACCGAGTTCGACGCATTGCCGTCGACCCCTCGGCACGGATTTTCCGTCGCCGAATCCGATCCGTCTCATCGTCGCCGTCGGGCGGTGGCATAATACCGTCTCCCACCGAATTCCACGCGTCCATCGGCGACGTCACGAACGAACAGCACCAGAACATGGCCGGCATGGTGCACGATGCCGACTTTAATGCCGACATCGTCGTCCGCTTCCTGCGCAACAACGGAATAGACGCGAGTGTCGACGAGGCCACCGGCGGCTTTAGTTTCAAGCTCGCGGACCCGGCGCGCAAATCGCACGTGCTCTTCGCCTGTGTCTGCCTGCGAGCATCGATCAGCTATGCAATCGAAGCTGCCTTCTGGTGCACGAAGGCGAAGCGATCATCTCGAAATTGCGGTCACCAATAGAACCGCTGTCGGCCCGCATCTTTCGCTTTCGGATCGCACGCGGCTACAGCATCTACGAGCTTGCGAAAGCCGCCGACGTCCCGGCAGTCACGGTTCAACGCCTCAAGTCCGGCAAACCTGTAGACAAACACGTCATGCCGGCGCTCGCAGCCGCCCTCGACGTACGACTTTGCCGACTCGTGTGCGGCGAGCACAGCTGTAGCGAACGAGCCTGCGTATCGCCCTATCGCGTTTGGCGTGCCCCAGGTTAACTTCTTCGGGATCTTCACCGCTCGGAACGGGGGATATGGATGAAACGGGCGCTGGATTGACGCCCCATTTCAGCATATTGCTAGGAGCCTACAGCGTACGTACGGACGAATGTTCGAAATAACAATCATGCGCGGAATCGTATGGCAGCTCCAAATTCAACTCGACGGCAACGCCGCCCGACGCAAACGGCGAGCCCCCGGGACTGCTCCCGGAGGCTCGCCGCTGACTAAGCAGATGCTCTTCCTCGATGATATCCGGGTTGACTAGCTCCGGTCAAGGGGAGCCCGCATCGTCGGTCGCGCCCGGCGGGATTCGGACCCGCATCGTCTGCTTAGTCAAAACAGTGCTCTATCCAGTTGAGCTACGGGCGCGACTCGATGAGTATCGCCCAAAACGTATGGCGCAGGTGTAGCCGATGTGTGACCAATTCGCTCAGCGATCCCGGAGCCCTTAAAAGCATAAAAGCCAAAGTAGTACGGCCACTTGCGCGATGTGCAAATCGAGCGCTTCAGCGAGGGCTCCGGTTGTCCGAAATCCGAGGTATTCACCTTCGCGCGCACGAAGAATTTGCTTTAGCTCTAGCGGTGCCGACGCCCCGTAGCCAGGTTCGGTTACAGCATGAGGCGTTCTCCGCTGGGGTTGCTAAAGTTTAGCGCCAGCGATCATGAGCGGTATCGTCGTAGACCACGAAGCGCGGCGTGGGGCATTCACTCGTCCGCCGAGGTGGAGGAGCCGTCAGACCAGCCCCTATCGTAGCCTTCAGACCAAAGGTCAATATCCAAGGGTTTCTCATGAATCGCGAAGCCATCCATGTGGGTGCGGAATCCTGGCTGGTCGCGCTTTCGCTCTATGGCGGCCTCGGCGTTCGCGCGAGTGCTGTATATCCCGATTATGAACTCATGGCCATACGAGCCCTCCGTTTCGGGTTCGGAGTGTTCGAGCATGTAGACGACGTCCATCCGGCAAGTTTAGCAGCCCCCAGCGCCGGACTCAAACCGGCCCTACCTTTTATGGGCAGCACGCGGCCTGCATGGGCGATCGTGTCCCCGCGCGTGGTGTATGAGCC
>JALZBE010000506.1 GCA_030947665.1 Vulcanimicrobiota bacterium
GCTCATCGCGGCGCGCTCCATCCGGCGACGCGCGCGAGCTCGTCGAAGGAGGTCGTACCGTCGAGGACTTTCGCGAGCGCGTCGTCGCGCATCGGCCGGTAACCGTTGCGGGCGGCAAGCTGCGCAACGTGAACGCTCGACGCGCCCGTCGCGATCGCATCGCGCGTCGCGTCGTCCACGTCCATCAGCTCGTAGACCCCGGTGCGGCCAAGGTAACCGGTCTGCGCGCACGCGCGGCAGCCACCGGCGACGTACCAGCTGTCGTGCGTCGCGCGCAGTGTCTCACGCATCTGCGCCGGGATGTGCTCGCGTACGCGGCACTGCTCGCACAGCGTCCGCACGAGCCGTTGCGCGACGACCGCGGTCAGCGCCGCGGCGAGTGAATGCCGTGCGACGCCCAGCTCGACGAGCCGGTCGATCGTGCGCGGTGCGTCGTTCGCGTGCAGCGTGGTGAACACGACCTGCCCGGCCAGCGCCGCCGAGACCGCGACCGATGCGGTCTCACCGTCGCGCATTTCGCCGACCATCACGACGTCGGGGTCTTGGCGCATGAACGCACGCACGACCAGCGGGAACGTCAAACCGGCGCGCACGTTCACCTGCACCTGCGAGACGCCGCCTAGCCGCATCTCGATCGGGTCTTCGACCGAACACACATTGCGCGACCGCGCGTCGAGCTCCGCGAGCGAGGCGTACAGCGTGGTCGTCTTGCCGCTGCCCGTGGGTCCCGTCGCGAGGACGAAGCCCCAAGGCGCGTGCACCGCCGTGCGGTATCGCTCCAGCATATCGGCAGGCATCCCCAGCGTCGCGAGGTCCGGCATGGCGGCGTAGCGGTCAAGCAGGCGGATGACGATCTTTTCGCCGTCGATGGTCGGCACCGAAGCGACGCGCGCGTCGATCTCGCGCTGCTCGAACGGGATCCCGCAGCGTCCGTCCTGCGGCTGGCGGCGATCCGCGATGTCCATCCCCGCCAGCAGTTTCAGCCGCGAGGTGAACGCCGGAAGCAGCTCGATCGGGATCGTCTCGAGCTCGCGCAGGATGCCGTCGACGCGCAGCCGCACGCGGCCGCCGCCGGCGCTCGGTTCGACGTGGATGTCGCTCGCGTGCGCGGCGACGGCACGCGCGAGCACGAGCTCGACCGAGCGCACGGCCGGCGCGTCACCGTCGCGTTCGCGCTCGGCGGTCATCGCGGACGCTTCGCCGTACGCGACGCGCAAGTTCTCGCGGATCGCGTCGCGCGCCATCGGCAGTGGCCGCAGGCGAAGCCGCGTCGCCGTGCGCAGCGCGTCGAGAATCGCGGAGTCGGTCGGCGTGGCGAGCGCCACGGTGAGCACACCGTCGGCAAGATTGAGCGGGAGCGCATCATAGCGGTACGCGATCGCGCGCGGCACACGTGCTACGGCTTCCGGATTCGGTGCGAACGTCGTCATGCAACACGAATCGGAAACATCACCGTCAAAAGAAAGGCAATATTTGGCAGCGTTTCTTAAACTGTCTTAAAGCGTCGGACGCGGGGAATACTGTGGATGAAATCGTTTGCCTAAGCCCGACGTACCATCGGGTTCCAGTACAGGATGCTGAGCACGAAAGCTGCGATGAGCGAAATCACGACGCACACCGACTATCTCACGATCACGACGAAGACGCGCTACGAGATCCGCGACATCACCGAGCACGTCGAACGCGTACGCGCGGCGGCGCAGTTACACGACGGAACGATTCTCGTGAGTACGATGCACATCACGTCGAGCGTGTTCGTCAACGATCACGAGTCGGGCTTGTGGCGCGACATCCTCGATTGGGTGGAAAAGCTCGCGCCGGCCGGACTCGACTACGCGCACCATCAAACAGGCGAGGACAACGGCGACGCGCACCTCAAGCGCATGCTCCTGGGCCACCAAGTCATCGTCCCGGTTACGGAGGGACAACTCGACCTCGGACCGTGGGAACGCGTGCATTACGGCGAGTTCGACGGCAAGCGCCCGAAGCGCGTGCTGTTCAAAGCGTTCGGCGTGCGCGGCTGAAGCCGTTTAACCGATCTGCACACTCAGCATCGAGATCGAGCCGCCGTCGCCGCCTTCCACGGGAAAGGTCGCGGTCTCGCCGGCTTGCTGCGTCGCGATCACGTATAGCAACGGCAGGTAATGCTCCGGCGTCGGGACCGACAGCACCGCATCTTCGCCCATCGACTCGTAGTCGATCAGCGGTCCGTGGTGGGGCGCGGCGAGCAGTTCGCGTGCGCGCGCTTCGAAGCGGACCGCCCAGTCGAACTGGTGCGATGCGTGCCGGCCCCAGGCGTAGGCGTGGAGGTTGTGCACCACGTTGCCGCTGCCGGCGATCAGCACGCCTTCGTCGCGCAGCGGCGCCAACCGCTTTCCGAGCTCGTAGTGAAATTCCGGCGGTTGTGTCTCGTCGACGGCAAGCTGCACGACGGGCACGTCCGCGTCCGGATACGCGTGCACCAGCACCGACCACGTGCCGTGGTCCAAACCCCAGTGCGCGTCGAGACTCACGGCTGCGACCGGCGCGAGCAGCTCCTGCACGCGGGACGCCAGCGCCGGATCACCCGGCGCGGGATACTGCACGTCGTACAGCTCGCGCGGAAAACCGCCGAAGTCGTGGATGGTGCGCGGCTTCGCCATCGCCGTGACGTGCGTGCCCGGCAGATACCAGTGCGCGGAGATCGCGAGGACCGCGCGCGGGCGCGGGATCCGCGCGGCGAGCGCCGACCATGCCTGCGTGAACTCGTTGTCGTCGAGCGCGTTCATCGGGTTGCCGTGGCCGAAGAAGACGGCGGGGAGCCGGGTCATCGTGAAACCTCCGCGAGCGCCGGCGTCAGCGCGAACGCCTCCGCCAACAATTCGTACGAGCGGGTGCGCGCAGCATAATCGGGGGTGATCGTCAGGACCATCGCTTCGTCCGCTTCGTGCGCGCGCGCGAGCGTCTCGAGCCGGTCGCGCACCGCGCGCGGCGCGCCCAGCGCGAGGCGCTG
>JALZBE010000507.1 GCA_030947665.1 Vulcanimicrobiota bacterium
GGCGCGGATCCCGCCCGAGCGGTTCGACAACGAGCGGCTGCGCCGCGTGTGGCAGCGCATGGTTGCGGAAGCTCGCTCGCTCTCGCAACCTTCCGACGTCTTCTCCTTGTTCTCAGAAGATGACGACGCGAGGAGCGTCCTGTTGTCGGTAGAGTCGGTGGAACGACTGGCCGACTCGGAGGCGCGCCGCGCGAAGCTCGACAAGGTGGTCGAGCGGTTACAGCGCGATGATGCCGCTCGCCGCTACAAGGCGCTGGACGCGGAGATCACGCGGTTGTTCGAGGCGGGACTCGACATACCGGCGACGCTTCGCGCAGAACAGAACGCACTCGCAACAACACTGAAAAAAGGATAACCCCTCCGGCGAAGTACATTCTCCGGTTTCCCCGAGATCGCGACGAAAGGAGGTGAACACCAGCATGGCACGCACGAAGAAAGCCGCGGCAGCGACCGCCGACACCCCGCAGCTCACGCTCGACGAGCAGATCAAAAAGCTGCTCGCCGCCGGCAAGAAGCGCGGCACGCTCACGTACGAAGAGATCAACGCCGTCTTCGACAACAACGTCGAGGAAGTGGCGCCGGAGCGCATGGACGACCTCCTCGAGGAGATCGCGTCGCTCGGCATCGAGATCGTCGAAGAGCAGGCGAAGGACGAGAAACCCGCCGACCGCGACGAGCCCGAAGAGCAGGCGATCCCGGCTGGTCTCGCCCTCGACGATCCGGTCCGGATGTATCTCAAGGAGATCGGTCGCGTCCCGCTGCTGTCGATGGACGACGAGCGGCGTCTCGCGATGGCGATCGAGTCCGGCGAAAAAGAAGCGCTCAAGAACGGCACGGCCGACAATGCCGTCGTGTTCCACGGCGAAGACGCGAAGCGCAAGCTGACCGAAGCGAACTTACGGCTCGTCGTGTCGATCGCGAAGAAGTACGTCGGCCGCGGCATGCTGTTCCTCGACCTCATCCAAGAGGGAAACCTCGGGCTGATCCGCGCCGTCGAGAAGTTCGACTACCGCAAGGGCTACAAGTTCTCGACATATGCCACGTGGTGGATCCGCCAGGCGATCACGCGCGCGCTCGCCGATCAGGCACGCACCATTCGCATCCCGGTGCACATGGTCGAGACGATCAACCGGCTCATCAAGATCAGCCGCCAGCTCCTCCAGGAGTACGGCCGCGATCCGACGGTCGAAGAGATCGCCAACGAGATGGGGCTCACGCCCGAGAAAGTCCGCGAGGTGATCAAGATCTCGCAGGAGCCGATCTCGCTCGAAACGCCCATCGGCGAAGAGGAAGACTCGCATCTCGGCGACTTCATCGAAGATCAGGAAGCGGTCGCGCCGGCAGAAGCCGCGTCCGTCATGCTGCTCAAAGAGAAGATGCAGGACGTCCTCAAGAACCTCACCGAGCGCGAGCGCAAGGTGCTGGTGCTGCGCTTCGGGCTCGAGGACGGCCACCAGCGCACGCTCGAGGAAGTGGGCCAGGAGTTCGGCGTCACGCGCGAACGCATCCGCCAAATCGAGGCGAAGGCGTTGCGCAAGCTGCGGCATCCCAGCCGCGGCAAAGCGCTCAAGGACTACTGGTCCAACGAGTGAGCTAAGGCGTCGCGCTCGGCGCCGGTAACGGGGCTTCGCCCCGGCACGCGGCCGCTGCGGCGACGACCGTCGGCGTGAGCGTCCGCTCCGCCGCCGCGATGCGCGTTTGCTGCACCTCGACGTCGGCGGCGAGCTTGTCCCAGATCGTGTTGCCGGGCGTGCTTGCCAGCGGCATTCCGTGGTCGAACATGCCGCCGGGCCCCGAGCCGGGCAGCGACGACGCGCCGAGGAAGCGATCTTCTCCGGGTTCGGTGTGCGGCTTGTTCTCGATGGCGACCGAACTCGCCGCTTGCGTCGAGATGTCGCTGCGCATCTGCCCCATCGCTTTGGCTTCCAGGATTCCGTTGACGTGGTTGAGCGCGATGTTCTGCTTGGCGGCAGCGGCCTGCAACTGCGCTTTGAGCAGCAGCGCGAAGCGGTCATCGTCGGTCGCCGGTGTCTTCGGAAAACGTTTTTCGTCGGCGAGCAGCTTCTTGATGACCCCCAAATTGTGCGCCATCGAGAGCACGACTTTTCCCGCGTAGACCTGGTCGAGCTCGAGCTCTCTGGGCGAGCCGTTGTCGTGCGCCATCTTCAGCAGCGCGCGGTGGCTCGCGCCGATCAGCTCGTCCGTCTTCATCAGCCCGAGGACCGACGGCGCAACGTTGTCGCGCACGGTCGAGCAGAAGCCTTTGGAATGCGTGCGCCCGATCTCCGGCAGCGTCGTAGGCCCCGGTGCGGGCGCTTGCGCCGTGAGCATGCACAGCGCCAAGAGCGTCACTCCGCGCAGCGCGGCCGGGATGGCCGCGCGTGTTCGCACACCTTGTGCGAACACTACATTGGGTCGTCTTCGCCCTTGCCCGCGCGCGGGCTCGGAACGACGTTGGGGTTCTTGTCGGCGAACTGGCCGAGCGGGTTCGGCACGACCCATACCGGGACGTCGTAGATCGCGGGATACAGGAACACGGCGGTGACGCTCGCCGCGTCCTTCACGGCGCCGGTTTTCACCAAGCCGTCCGCCGTTGGATGCTCGACGTCACCGACGGCCGCGTACTTCTTCGCGCCGACGGCTTTGCCGTACACACACTTGCCCGTCGTCTTGTCGCACGTGACGAAGTGCACGTGCGCGCCGATCGTGATCGTCCGCTTCGGATCGATCCCCAAGATCGACGGACGCTCGGGTTTGGGCGCAGGTGTCGCGTCCGCGTCGCGGCGCACGCTGAAATCCGCGCCGATCAAACGGCCCTTCACGTCGTACCAGAGCTGCGCCGGGACGTCGGCATCGGTCGTATTCCACGCCTTGGTGTTGACGTAGCTGATCGCGCCCGTCTCGTCCTCGTTCGTGTAGCGAACGTAGCCCGCTTTTATCGCGGACTGCGAGGTGGGGTAGCGCTTCGGAAGATCGCGCATGATC
>JALZBE010000092.1 GCA_030947665.1 Vulcanimicrobiota bacterium
CGTCTTGCCCGGTATGGCTAAGGCGACTTCAAGATCTCATGGCCGCCGATGCGACGCCAGCGGATTCCGAGCTCCCCGTCGATATCGACGTACTCGAAGGTTGCGCGGCCGTCCGGGCCGGTAAACGACCAGGTCACTTCCCATACGCCGCTTGCAGCTTGGACCGGCTTGATGCGTAGGTTAGCTGGCCACTTCGGACGATCGGCGCTCCCGGACGCGATATGCTGCTCGTACGCCGCGTTGATTTTGCGAATAGCCTCGATCGCGAGGGCCTTCTCGTGCGGCTTGAGGGAACGGAAGTCGGCGAGAAATGGGTCGGTCGTTTCGTACTTCAGAGATTTTCGAGCTCCGCGAGCAGGTCGTCGCCGGAATTGAACCGCCGGACGCGGCCGGCGGCAATCGCAGCGTCAGCCTCGCGCTCCATCGCCTGCCAGCGGTCCGACCAGAACCATGCTTGGGACGCATCGATGGCATGTTGCGGGACGAGCTCCAAGCCGCCGCCATCGCGCGGCCGGACCTCATACAGTCGCGCGTCACGATACGCCTTGGGAAGCGTGATCGTGCCTCGATCGGAGACCTCGACCAAGACTTTCTTCGGGATTGCCACAAAGTAAGTATATCGGTAAAGCGGGAATACCGCAATCCTGTAGCATTGCATTGCGTTCACGGTCTCGGTTGGGATGTCCAAAGAAGCTCGCTTGGTTTGGATCCCGTTGAGCCACTACGGCTTTGACGCCGACCCCCGCCTGTGGTAAAGTTATCCGGTTGTCCCTGCCCCGGCAGACGGCAACGCGCGTTCGCGCGCCCTCCGCATTCGCCGTGCGGGTGGACAAGAGGTCGGAGCTGCGCCTCGTGAGAGGCGCCCCTGCCGGTCGAGGCGACGACACCGGGCCGTGCCCCGGACAGGATAACCCCCAGAGAGCAGTTTTCTTTTGGCCGCGAAGAAGCAGACCAAGACTCGCAAGAAGCGCGAGTTCAAGAACGTCGGGTCGGGTGTCGCGCACATCCACTCCTCGTTCAACAATACGATCGTCACGATGACCGACAACACGGGCTCGACGATCGCCTGGGCCTCCGCCGGAAACCTTGGTTTCAAGGGCTCGAAGAAGTCGACGCCGTTCGCCGCCCAGATGGCGGCCGAGACCGTCGCGCGCAAGTCGATGGACCACGGGATGAAGACCGCCGAGGTCTACGTCAAGGGCCCCGGCGCCGGCCGTGAAGCCGCGATTCGCTCGCTCCAGGCCGCCGGCTTGGAGATCACCCTCATCAAGGACGTCACCCCCATCCCGCACAACGGTTGCCGCCCGCCCAAGCGCCGGCGCGTGTAACGGAGTTAGAGAAAAAGAATGGCCCGTTATACCGAAGCCGTCTGTCGTCTGTGCCGTCGCGAGACCGCGACGTCCAAGACCGGCGAAAAGATCAAGCTCTTCCTTAAAGGCGATCGTTGCCTTTCGAAAAAGTGCGCCGTCGAGCGCCGTGGCACCGCGCCCGGTCAGAAGACGCAGAACACCAAGGCGCGCCAGAAGATCAGCGAGTACGGCCGCCAGCTGCGCGAGAAGCAGAAGATGCGCCGCTACTACGGCGTGCTCGAGACGCAGTTCGAGAACTACTTCCGCGAAGCGCAGCGCGTGCGCGGACAGACCGGCGCGACGTTCTTGCAGATCCTCGAACGCCGGCTCGACAACGTCGTGTACCGCCTCAACCTCGGCGCGAGCCGCGCGCAGGCGCGTCAGCTCATCTGCCACCGGCATTTCCGCCTCAACGGGCGCATCGTCAACGTGCCTTCGATCAAGGTGAAGCCCGGCGATGTGATCACGATCGCCGACCGCTCCAAGTCGAAAGACCTCTTCGGGGCGCTGGTCGAGACCGCCAAGGCGCGTCGTCACCCGGAGTGGCTCGAGTTCAACGAGACGGAGAACACGGCGAAGGTCGTGGCGCTGCCGTCGCGCGAGCAGATCGACACGCCGGTCGATGAGCAGCTCATCGTCGAGTACTACTCGCGATAATTCGCAAACCCAAACCATAACCACCGTTAGGCGTACGATCGTGGACGCGAGCGGAGCTCGCCCCCGCGGATAACGTAAACGGAGAAAGACCACACGAAATCAGTATGACCGTTCTTGAAGCGCCCGCTGGCGCAAACATCGAAGTTCGCGAACGTCGCGAAAATTATGCCAAGTTCGTGATCGAACCGCTCGAGCGTGGCTTCGGCATTACGCTCGGTAACGCGCTGCGGCGCGTGCTGCTGTCGTCCATTCCGGGTGCGGCGGTGACGTACGTCAAGATCGACGGCGTGCTCCACGAGTTCTCCACGATCTCCGGCGTCGTCGAAGACACCGTCGATCTGCTGCTCAACCTCAAGGGCCTCCCGATCAAGCTCAACTCGGAAGACCCCAAGGTGCTTTCGCTCAGCGTCAGCGGTTCGAAAGAAGTCACCGCGGGCGACATCGCGCCCGACGCCGACGTCGAGATCCTCCAGCCGACCTACCACATCGCTACGCTGTCGAAGAAAGACGCGAAGCTTTCGATGGAGATCGGGATCGAGAAGTCGCGCGGCTACGTGACGTCCGACAAGCAGCGCAACATCGAGCACATGATCGGGCTCATCCCGATGGACTCGATCTTCTCGCCCATCCGCAAGGTCAACTTCAGCGTCGACGACACGCGCGTCGGCCAGTCGGTGGACTTCGACCGCCTCACGCTCGAGATCGAGACCAACGGCTCGATCACGCCGGACGACGCGCTGTCCGAAGCCGCTCAGATCCTCACCGAGGAGCTGCGCCTCTTCATCGGCTTCTCAACTGAAGAGAAGCCCGTCGCCACCGCGCCCGCGAGCGAGTGGGACGTGCCGGTCGAGACGCTGAACCTGTCGGTTCGCTCGTTCAACTGCCTCAAGCGCGCCGGCATCTCCAAGGTGTCCGAGCTGCTCGACATGACGGAAGACGAGATCATCAAGATGCGCAACTTCGGCAAGAAGTCGCTCGACGAGATCAAGCAAGTCCTGGAGGAGCGAGGCCTCTCGCTCCGCCAGCCGTAGCGCTGAACCCAGCTCCCTTCGGATAAGGAATCATGCCGCACCAAATCGCCTACAAGCGCCTCTCGCGCACGGACGGTCATCGCAAGGCGCTGCTGCGCAACCTCGCGACGTCGTTCTTCAAGTACGAGAAGATCGAGACCACCTCGACCAAGGCCAAAGAGATCTCCAAGGTCGTCGAGCGCCTCATCACGCAGGCGCGGCGCGGCGATCTCCATTCGCGCCGGCTCGCGGCGTCGTACCTCACCGAAGAAGCGGTCGCGAAGAAGCTGTTCGAGCAGATCGCGCCTGCGCTCAAGGACAAGACCGGCGGCTACACGCGCATCACGAAGACGCGCGTGCGTCCCGGCGATGCCGCCGAGCTGTCCATTCTGGAGCTCGTCAAGTAGCACCGTAGCGATGTGATCCCGGCCGCCAGGCGTTTGCCAGCGGCCGGGATTCCCGCTATACTCGGCGCTACCCCGTATGCTAGTCACGACCGCGGACGAGCCGCTCAGTCTGACCTCGATTACGCGATCGTTCGTCGCGGACAGCATCACGCCGATCTCCGCGTATCTCGCCCTGGCTCAGCCGGGGCGTTCGTGTTTGCTGGAGTCGGTCGAGGGCACCGAGCGGATCAGCCGGTTCTCGTTCGTGGGGCTGGACTATCTGGAGTCGTTCGGGATCGATCGGGATCCGCTCATGCTGGAGAAGATTCGTGCGGCGATCGCGCGCTATCGGCTCGACCGGGACGACTTGCCTTTCCCCGGCGGCGCGGTCTGCGTGTTCACCTACGATGCGGCGCGCGCGCTGGAGCCCGTGCTTCGCGATGCTCGGGAGGATGCGCCGCCTGCGGACGTGCGGTTCGGCGATGCGCTCGTCGTCGTGCCGGGTACGTGGCTGGTGTTCGACCACTTCACGCACCGTGTGACGTTGATCGGGTTCGCGCGCGGAGAGCACGAGCGGGATGCGGTTGATGCGCGGCTCGATGCGTATGTCGCGCGGTTGCTGGATCAGCGGCCCACTGTTCCGGGGGCGGTGCGCGCCGATGGGGCGGTGAGCGCGTCGATGGACGAGGCGACGTTCCTCGAGCGGGTTGCGCAGGCGAAGCGGTTCATTTTCGACGGTGATGCGTATCAACTTCAAGTCGGTGTTCGGTTCTCGTGTGCCCTTGCTGGAACCGCGTTCGATTTCTACCGGCAGATTCGGGCGCGGAATCCTTCGCCGTATATGTTCTTTGTCGAGCACGACGGGCGCGCGGTGTTCGGGGCTTCGCCTGAGTTTTTGGTGCGGCTCGACGGGAGCACCGCGCGCATCCGCCCGCTTGCGGGGACGCGGCCGCGTGATGCCGATCCCGCGGTCGACCAGCGCGTTGCCGACGAGCTGCTGGCCGACGAGAAAGAGCGTGCCGAGCACGTGATGCTCGTCGATCTGGCGCGGAACGACCTCGGCGCGGTGTGTCGCACCGGCACGGTGCGCGTTGACGAGCTGATGGTCATCGAGCGGTATTCGCACGTGATGCACATCGTGTCCAACGTCGTCGGTGAGCTGCGCGACGATAAGGATGCGCTCGATCTGTTTGCTGCGTCGTTTCCCGCCGGGACGGTGACCGGGACGCCGAAGATTCGGGCGATGCAGCTCATCGATCGGCTGGAACCGGTCGCTCGCGGGTTCTATGCCGGGAGCGTTGCGCACATCGACTTCGACGGCGATCTGGACTCGTGCATCATTCTCCGTTCGGTTGCGGTTGCGAACGGGCGTGCGTACTGGCAGGCGTCGGCGGGGATCGTCGCCGACAGCGTGCCGCGCACCGAGTACGCCGAGGTGTTCGCCAAGACGGGGATCGTCCGCAGCGTGCTGGGGATCGATGCATGAAGGCACGATCGTGAAGATTCTGCTCGTCGACAACTACGACTCGTTTACGTGGAATCTTGCGCATCTCTTCGGCGGTGTCGACGGCGTTGATGTCGATGTCGTTCGCAATGATGATCCGCGCCTCGACGACGGCGTGACCGCGCGGTATGATGGCGTGGTCGTCGGGCCCGGGCCGGGGCGGCCGGCCGAGGCTGGGCGTACCATCGCGATCGTGCGCGAGGCCGCGCGGGAGCGGCGGCCGTTGTTCGGGGTTTGCCTGGGATTGCAGGCGATTGGCGAGATGTTCGGCGGGCGCGTCGTTCATGCGCCGCGGCAGATGCATGGGAAGACGTCGGCCATAACGCACGACGGGCGCGGGGCCTTCGCCGGAGTGCCTTCCCCGTTCACCGCCACGCGCTATCACTCGCTGTGTCTCGATCACGATGGGTTTCCCGCCGCGCTGCGCGCCACTGCGGCCAGCGACGATGGCGTGATTCAGGGGCTTGCGCACCGTGAGCTTCCGATCGCCGGCGTGCAGTTTCATCCTGAGTCGGTGCTCACGCCGGAAGGGCGCCTGCTGGCGGAGAACGTCGTGCGCGACATGCGGAACATGGTGCGCGAGGTGCGCGCGTGACCATCGCCGATTATCCTGCGCTCTTGCGTGGCGTATTGGGCGGAAACGATCTGACCGCCGACGAGATGGCCGAGACGATCGGCGCCGTCATGGACGAGACGCTGTCGCCCGTACGCGCGTCCGCGCTGCTTGCGGCGCTCGCGGCCAAGGGCGAGTCGGTGGAGGAAGTCGTCGGCGCCGCGCGGGCCATGCGTGAGCGCAGCGTGC
Organism: Vulcanimicrobiota bacterium; assembly: GCA_030947665.1. Classification (GTDB taxonomy): domain Bacteria; phylum Vulcanimicrobiota; class Vulcanimicrobiia; order Vulcanimicrobiales; family Vulcanimicrobiaceae; genus Vulcanimicrobium. Next base: position 5,709 of record JALZBE010000092.1, read on the forward strand.
GGGTGGAACACGGCTTGCCGCTCGTGCTCGACGTCGTTGGGACCGGCGGCGACAACGCGCACACGATCAACATCTCGACGATGGCGGCGTTCGTCGTCGCGGGCTGCGGCGTTCCGGTCGCCAAGCACGGTAATCGCGCCGCGTCGAGCGCGTGCGGCAGCGCCGACGTGCTCGAAGCGCTCGGCGTGCGGATCGACCGCGCCCCCGAGGCGTCCGCGCGCGCGCTGCGCGAGCACAACATCGCGTTTCTATTCGCGCAGCGGCATCATCCCGCGATGCGCGCGGTGGGACCGATCCGGCGCGAGCTCGGCGTGCGCACGATCTTCAACGTGCTCGGCCCGCTCACGAATCCCGCCGGCGCGAACCGGCAGGTGATCGGCGTTGCGCGGCCGGAGCATGTCGCGCTCGTCGCCGACGCGCTGCGCACGCTTGGGGCCGACGCTGGCGCTGTGATCCACGGTGAGGACGGGCTCGACGAGATCAGCGGCGAGACGCCGACCGACGTCGTGCAGTTCGACCGCGCCGGTGTGCGGCACTGGACGCTGCAGCCGTCGGACTACGGTGTGAGCGCGTCGCGCGCGGCGATTCGTGGCGGGGACGCCGCCGTCAACGCGGAGGCGGTGCTGGCGATCCTCGGGGGCGAGCGCAGCCCACGCGCCGATCTGGTGCTGCTCAACGCCGCGCTCGCGCTCGTCGTCGCGGGCGAGGCCGTCGACGTCCACGACGGGATGGCGCGCGCCCGCACGTCGGTCGAAACCGGCCGGGCGAGTGCGGCACTGGATACGCTCCGCGCAGAGCGCGAAACGGAGTTGGTATGACGGACATGCTCTCCAAACTGTACGCCGCGAAGGCGGTCGTGCGCGCCGCCGACGAGGCTCGCGAGCCGCTCGACGCACTGCGGGAGCGCGCCGACGGGCGCCGCTCGGCGCGGCGCGGATTTCGCGCAGCGCTAGCCGCCGCTCAAGGGCCGGCGATCGTTGCGGAGATCAAGCGCGCGTCGCCGTCGGTGGGGCTCATCGTTCCGCATCTCGATCCGGCTGCGATCGCGCGCGCGTACGAGCAGGCCGGCGCGGATGCGATCAGCGTGCTGACCGAGAGCGACCATTTTCTTGGCGACCTCGCGTACGTCGACATCGCGCGCAGCGCGTCGTCGCTGCCGATCTTGCGCAAAGACTTCTTGAGCACGTCGTACGAGGTCGTGCAGTCCGCCGCGTACGGCGCCGATGCGATCCTCGCCATCGTTGCCGGGCTGTCCGATGCGTGCATCGCCGAGATCATGGAAGAAGCGCATCGCTACGACCTCGACGTGCTCGTCGAGGTGCACACCGAGGGCGAGCTTGCGCGCGCACTCGTGGCGGGCGCGACACTGCTCGGGATCAACAACCGCAACCTGCGCAATTTCGAGACCGATCTCGCCGTCACCGAGGAGCTGCTTCCGCTCGTGCCCGCTGGGACGGTCGTGATCAGCGAGAGCGGCGTGAAGTCGCAGGACGACGTGCGCCGGCTCGTCGCGCAGGGCGCGCGCGGGGTGCTCGTCGGGGAGTCGCTGATGCGCGCCGACGACAAAGGCCAGGCGATCCGCGCGCTCAAGGGCGCATCGGTTCACGCGTAGCTTGCGCACGCGCGTCAAGATCTGCGGCTGCACGAGCGTCGGCGACGTCGAGCTCGCGGTCGAGGCAGGCGCCGACGCCGTCGGCGTGATCCTTGCCGAGCGCTCCGAGCGGCGGGTCGCGATCGAGCGCTTCCGCGACATCGCGCAGTCGGTCCCCGCGCTCACCACGCTCGTCGCGGTGTTCGTCGATCCGCCCATGTCGCTCGTCGACGAAGCGCTTCATGCGGGCGCGATTCCGCAGTTTCACGGCGACGAGCCGGCCCAGGCGTGTGAGGCATTCGCTGCCGGGCCGTATCTCAAGGCATTTCACGTCGGCGCCGGGCGCGCGTACGACGCGGATGAATTCGAGCGGCTCGCGCAACCGTACGAGCACGCGACGTGGATGTTCGACACCGCCGGTAACGACGGCCGCAGCGGAGGGACGGGCCGGACGTTCGTCTGGCAGGTCGCGCGCCGGCTTGCCGGTGAGCGGCGGCTCGTCATGAGCGGCGGCCTGACGCCGGAAAACGTCGGTGCGTGCGTTCGCGAGGTACGGCCCTATGCCGTCGACGTGCGCAGCGGCGTCGAAACGAACGGTATGAAAGAT
>JALZBE010000508.1 GCA_030947665.1 Vulcanimicrobiota bacterium
GAACCATATCGCGTCGATATCGCTGTCCGGCGGCTGCAGCACGTCGCCGATCCCGCCGCCGTGCGCCGTCATGCGCGACTCGAAGAGCGCGCGCGTCATCGGCGCCAAGGCGCTCAGGAACCGGTTCTTCTCCGCTGTACCCGCGAGCATAATGCAAACGTTGTACCCGTACATTTTCGATCAATCCATGCCATAGGCCATTCGGCCCACCTGATTTAGGGTTATCCGTAGTCAGGCTGGGATGCGGCGGTCGCTGAGCCCCATAATCAAGCGGACCTCGGTGCGCGCTTGGAGCGTGCGGATCTCGACGCCGTCCATGAGCGCGCGCATCAGCGGGAGGCCGCGGCCGCGCTCGTCGCGCCGCTGGGCCGGCTTCCATTTCCCGTCGTCCTCCACCGTCACGACGAGGCTCTCGTCACCGGCGTGCGCATGCACGCGGACGAGTCCGGGTGGACCGAGATACGCGTGCTCGACGGCGTTCGCAACGGCTTCACCGACCGCCGTCAGCAGTGAGAAGCGGCCGTCGTCATCGATGCCGACGCTGCGCGCGAACCGCTCGAGGCTGCGGCGTACCAGCGGCACCGCCATCGGTAGCGCGCTGAACGTGAACGCGAACGTCCTGCTCGGCCCGTCGGCGGACGCGATGGTGAGCGTCGCGACGTCGTCGGTGTTTTCGCGGTTCGCGAAGATGCGGCGCAGCAGCGCGCGAGCGGGCTCCGCGTCGATGCGCACGGCGCCTTCGCGCGCGGCAGCGAGGAGCTGGTCCTCACCTTCGATCACGTCGCGCGAGTACTCGATCAAGCCGTCGGTGTATGCGGTGAACAGCGCGCCCGGCGGCAAGGTGAAGGTCCAGTCGGTCGCGCCGATCGCATCGACGATGCCGAGCGGGACGCCGTCTTTGGGCAGCAGCGACACGACGCCGCACGGCAGCGCGAGCAGCGGCGCGGGATGACCGGCCGACGCGTACGTCACCGTTCCGTCGCGCGGATCGACGATGCCGAACATGGCGGTGACCATGACGGGGTTCGCGCGCATGTTGACGATCGTGTTCGCGCGCTCGAGCACCAGCGACGGGGAGTTCGGGTTGAGCGCGGCCGCCCGAAACGCTTGCCGGACTTCACCCATCACGATCGCGGCGCGCAAACCGTGCCCGGCGACGTCGCCGATCGAGAACGCGATCCGGCCGTCGGGCAGGCGGAACGCGTCGTACCAGTCCCCGCCGACGATCGCTTCTTGCGCGCCCGGCAGGTACGCTGCGTCGAACGCGAGGCGGTCGTCCACCGGCAGGCGTTCGGGCAGGAGCGCGCGCTGCAGCGTGTCGGCCACGTGGTGCTCGCGCGCGTAGACCTGCGCGGCGTCGACCGACACGGCGACGCGCAGCGCCAGCTCCGACCACAGGTCGAGCCCGCTCTCTTCATCGCTCGAAGCGCCTGCGCCGCAGACGCGCATCACGCCGAGCTGCTTGCCGCGCGCAACGAGATCGAAGTCGTTCGCATCGCGACCGACGCGCCCGGCGCGCGCGAGCGTCGTGCGAATCTCGCCTTCGTCGACTTCAACGGAGAAGCCGTCGGCAAACTCCGGCACGATCAAGCGGCCCACGGCGGCCAGTGTCTGGGCATAGTCGAAGGATGTCGCCAGCTCGCGGCTCGCCGCAACCAACAGCCGCAGGGAAGCCGCTAATCGTCGTTCTTCGATCGGGCTCACCGCCTCGCGCGCATGCTCAGAAACGGGCCCTCCCCTTTGAATGCGGCAATACCCTCGCTTGCTCGGAGTCAAACGGGGTATGCGTGGGGATGCTCGCCCCATGAGCTTCGTTCGGCACATGATCGTCGGTGCGATAGCGGGTGCGGCTGCGACGAGCGCCCTCAACATCGCAACGTACACGGACATCGCGGTTCGCGGCCGCGGCGAGAGCGACGTGCCGTCGACGATGGTGAAAAACTTCGCCGAAGCGGCCGGCATGGGCGCGCTCGCATCGGACGACGAGACCACGCAACACCGGCGCGGCGGGATCGGCGCCCTGATGGGCTATGCGGACGGGCTCGGTGTCGGCGTCATCTTCGGCGCGTTGCGTCCGGCGCTCCGCGGCGTGCCCGTGTTGTTGACCGCCGTTGTCGCCGGCGCTGCCTCGATGGCCGTGAGCGACGTGGCGATCGCGAAGAGCGGCGCGAGCGATCCGAGCACGTGGGGTGCCGCGGATTGGGCCGCCGATGCGATCCCCCATCTGGTGTACGGCTTGGCGCTCGCTCTTTCGTTCGATGCGCTCGCAGGCCCGTTCGACCGGTGACGGAACGCATCCGGATTCCGTACACTATCCGGTAAGCGCGGCACGCCGTTTCGTGCTTGCCGCCGACGGGTAGCTTGCCCGTCGTAAGACAGTTGCCGTCGTTGCCGATCTATCGTTGATAGGGCGCCGTCGGCGTTCGGTCATTCTGCCCGAGGAGATTCGCGTATGCCGCCTGCGGCCGTCGCCGGAAAAACGAAGCCGGACGCCAAGCGTCCCGCCGCCACCAAGAACGGTATCAGACGCAACGGGAACGGTACGGTGGGATCGGAGCAGGTCAAGCGACAGCTCCTGAACGCGCTGCGGGCTGTGACGCGCGGTGACTTTACCGCGAAGCTGCCGACGTCGTGGGACGGCATCGACGGCGACATCGCGGAAGCGTTCAACGAGATGGTCGGCTGGAACGGCCGCGTCCTCAAAGAGATGGAGCGCATCTCGACCGTCGTCGGCTTCGACGGACGGCTCGGCCAGCGCTCGGAGCTCCAAGCACCGGGCAGCTACGGCGAGAAGCTGCTCGCGGTCAACCGGCTCATCGACGACCTCACGCACCCGATCGCCGAGACGAGCCGCGTGCTCGGCGCCGTCGCGCGCGGCGACCTCTCGCAGCAGATGTCGCTCGAAGTCGACGGCCGCCCGCTCAAGGGCGAGTTCCTGCGCAGCGCGCGCACGATCAACGCGATGGTCGACCAG
>JALZBE010000509.1 GCA_030947665.1 Vulcanimicrobiota bacterium
GGCCGTGCCGGGCACGCGCGCGACGGGGGCGATCGTCGCCGGCGGCGTGATTCTGGCGGGCGCGCTGCCGCCCGCGTCCGCCATGCTGTTCGGCGCGATCGTGGCGGCGACCGATCCCGTGGCCGTCGTCGCCGCATTCCGGCGCGTGCGCGTGCCGGCCGACCTGCGGACGCTGGTGGAAGCCGAGTCGCTGAGCAACGACGGCGTCGCGCTGATCCTGTTCGCGTTCGCCGTCGCAGTGGCGGGTGGTGAAGCGACGTCGATCGGCGGCGATGTGCTGCTCGGTGTGCTCGAAGTACTCGGCGGCGTCGCGATCGGAGCGGTCGCGGGGCTGCTGTGCGCGTCCGTGCTGCGCGCGACCGACGCGACAGAGTACGAAGTGACCGTGACGATCGTGCTGGCGTACGTCGCCTATTTGGCGGCGACGGCGCTGCACTGCTCGGGCATCTTCGCGACCGCCGCGGGTGCGATCGCGCTGCGCGCGGCAGTGCGCCGGATCCCGGGTGCGCTGAGCGACGCAGGCGATGTCGACCGCGTCTGGGCCGCCTTGGCGTTCATGGCCAACGCCGTCGTGTTCCTCGCGACGGGCCTGGTGATCCGCCCCGATCGCATCGTGCACGAGCCGGTCCTCGTGCTCGCGGCGGTCGTCGCGGTGACGCTCGCTCGCGGGGCGCTGGCGCTGCTCGCGACGCGCGAGCGCTCCGGCCGCATCACGATCTTCCTGGCCGGGATGCGCGGCGCGCTGCCGCTCGCGCTCGCGCTTTCGCTCCCCGACACGCTTGCGTATCGCGCGCAGATCATCGACGCGACGTTCGCCGTCGTGCTCGTCACGATCGTGGTGCAAGGCGCGCCGCTGGAGCACGTCATCGCGCGGCTGTTCGGCGGAACCGCAAACGCCGCCGCGAAGACGTGACGATGGGATCGGCGCGCTTCGAGATCGCTGCGATCGCGATCGCGCGCGCTCAGTAGTCGAGCGGCGTACCGCCGTCTTCGTAGCGCATGCGACGCGCCGGCGGGTCCGGCATGATCGGGTTCACGTCGTCGTCCAGTGGAAACATCCAGCCGCGCTTGAGCTCCGGCAGGCCGAGGTCGGACACCGGCGCCTGCATCGCGGTCGCGCCGCGCGGGCGCGGGCGCGCGACCGGCAGCTCGATCTCGGCGGCGGGTTGCGCAGCCGGCTTCGAGGCCACCGTGGATGCCGGCGCACCGTTAGGCGGCGTTGTTTCGATCGTCGTCTCGACCAGCGCGTCCACCGGCACGGTGAATTTTTCGACGCCGCGGTTGCGGCCGCGCACGACGAACGCGTCGAGCAGCCGCCGCACGCCGGCGAGCGGCACGCCGTTGACCGGCACGAGCTGGTACTCGTCGAGGTGCGATGCGCACGTCGAGCGCGCGGCGACGATGTACGCGTTGAGCACGAACGCCGCTTCTTGCAGGCGGTGCGCCATCGTCGCTTCGCTGCCGACGACGGTGAACTCGCGGCGTTCGCGGAAGCCTGCGTCGCCCGCGATCACGTCGCCGGTGTTGATCCCGATGCCGATGGTGAAGGGCTTGCGGTGCTGCTTCGCCCAGCGCTCGCGCATCGCGACGACGTGGCGTACTACGTCGAGCGCGGCTTGCAGCGCGTCGTCTTCCTGCGTCGGGTTGTCAAGCGGCACGCCGAACACCGCGACGATCCCGTCGCCGAGGAACGTGTCGATGATGCCGCGATGGCGCTGGATCGCCGTGCCGGCGAGGCCGTAGAACTCGTTGAGGTAGCGCAGGGTCTGCTCGGGCGTGAGCGGCTCGATGAAGTGCGCGAAGTTACGGATGCGGCAGACCAGGATGGTGGCGCGCACGGCCCGGCCGGTGAAGAGCCGCTCGTCCTTGCGGGCGAGCAGCACGTCGACGACCGACGGGGCGACGTAACGCGAAAAGGTCGCCCGGACGCGCGCGAGCTCGCGCCGCGTGACACGCCAGCGGCGCCACGCGGCAAAGCACCCGGCGATTCCGCCGAGCGCGATGAGCCCCACGAGGACGGACATACCGGGGTGATCGGCCGAAAAGCGCCGTACCCGGAGGCATGACCGACCTCGAAGCCCTCCAGGCCCGCATCCCGGGCTATGCGGACTACGCCGACACGGACGCGCGCCACCAGGTCGACAAGCAAATCCGGGCCTGGCTCGGCGAGGCGCTGACCGAAGCCCGCGACCGGCTCAAGCCGGACGGCTCTCTCGCGGAGCGGCTCGACGGCCTGCTCCTGCGCTGCGAGTTCTCGGACCAGCGGGTGATCCGCGCCGTCGACCACGCCCGCTTCGACCAGGAGCTGGTCGACCACGTCCACGCGCTGGACCGCCGAGTCGTCGAAACCGGGGATGCCATCCGCGCGGCGGGCTCCCACGAGGAGCTCGCGACGGCGCTGGACGACGCGGCGCGCGTGCTGGACGAGCGCTTCGGCGCGATCGCGGACGCGCCGTCGTCGTAATCCGCCGCGGCGGAATTCGCCGAGGTGAGAATGGGGTGAAGCGCTGCTGAGAGTTTGCTGAATTCAGCTATGCGCCAGGCACGAGCGAGCGTTACGCTGACGTCACGCGGCGCGACCACGTCGCGGACATCATCGCACTCATCGCATTCATCCCGAGGTAAGCATGAACGTTCGTCTCATCGTCCTCAGTGCCGCAGTCGCCGGCACCGCGCTCACCAGCGTCGCATCCGCGCAGCTGCAACAGCCGCAGCAGCCCTACGCCATGAGCGCGCAGCATCTGCGCGGCAACAAAGGCAGCGACCAGAACATCCGCCGCGAGTACCGCAAGCTCGAACAGGTCATCGACGGCCTGCAGCGCGACCAGCGCGATTACGGCGGGCACCGCGTGCAAGCGATCCAGGCTCTCCAGCAGGCGCGCCAGCAGCTCGACGAAGCGATCGAGTACGACCGCACCCACGGCCCCGGCCGCTGACGGCGACGCACCGCCGGCGACCTGTGCGGTCGCCGGC